>NZ_JBKEBF010000023.1:0-4277 GCF_047973035.1 Oleidesulfovibrio sp. | reverse complement strand
TGATAGTGGCGGCTGGTTTTCGCGTGGAGAGAAGGCGCTTAGCGATATGCTTGGCGTGGAGCGTGGCGGCAATGACATAGCAAGTGTCGCGGACCGGATGCGCAAGCTTGGCTACGGATACGGCGCAAACAACACTCTGACCCGCAACGGTGCCGTGGTTGGTAAGACGACGCCTGCGGGTGGGCTTATGACTACCCCCGAAAGCTGGACGGCTGACCCTGAACACCTTGGGCTGTCTATCAAGTCGGAGGCGTACAACAAGGCCCGTAACGACATGGCGCGGTCACGCAGCATGTGGCAGCACGACACCAGCGAGAAGGAGCGGACGGAGGAAAAGCGGCATCTCATGTCCAGTATTCCGCACATGAACCCTGACCAGATGGGGTTGATGCAGCAAGCCATAACAGACATGAACCCGTCTGCTATGCCAGCAGGATTGCGCGCGCCAGTGGCAGACTACGCGCAAAAGTTCGGGCAGATGCCGTTGAGTCTCGGCGGTGTCAGCAGCGCGCTTTTCAAGGGTGATTATCGGAGTCCAGAGGAGGCGCGAAGGGACCTTGAGACGTCAAATCCTTTTGGAATTAACGGAAGGCACAAGGCCGTGATGGGGGCCGCCAGCGGCCTTATGGGTCCAGCGGTGGCAGAAGGAATTGGCAGAACGGCGTACAGTATGACAGGGAACCCTGTAGCCGCTCAGGCGGCGGGTGCGTTGACATCGCTGGGCTTAATGGCGGCGACAGGTGGGGTTTCGAACCCAATGCAGGGTATTGCTGGGTTGCTAGATGCAGCAAGAAAACAGAACCAAGCTTACGGGCGCTCAACTGATGGTCCAGCTTCCAATTCAGGACAACCAAACGACAACGGAAACAAGCCGCAATGGCACATTCAGCAGTCTATGCAGCCTCCTGCCGTTGGTGGGCTTATGGGCGAACCGTGGGCTAATCCGTGGTTGGATTCGTGGAATTATAACGCTTAAGATATTCTGGAGGACAGCCGGGGCAGGCGATTTCTGTCGGGCGTCGGTTTGGGTCTGGCCCATGCATTACATCTTTGCACATGTCGGTGCTGGAAAAGTCAAAGTAAAAGCTTGGTATGACAGTCTGCGCGGCTACGCAACCCGTAGTTTCAGCAGGCTTGTAACACCCCGCAAGCCCCGCGCACAGGACGCAAAGAATTAACGCCTTTCGTATCATGTTGCTGTCTCCTTCTATCAGAAGGTGCATAATTAAATACGAAAGTCAAGGTCTTTGAAAATAGAATAGGGAACTGGTTGTGGAACGGAGGGGGTTTAGTACCCCCTCCGTGAGAAACTGTTTATTTCATTCCTGCAAGCCCTTCCATCAGGCGGGCTGTCATGTACAGGTTGTCGGTGCCTGCTTCTACTATTGTCCCGCCACGGCGGGCAAAGGTGGTCATAGCATCGTAAACCCGTTCACGCGCAAGCGCACCGGAAGGGGACGAGTCGAAGGACGGGGTAGCGCTTATGTGTTGGCGCAAGTCGCCAGCAAGGGCGCGACTTTCTGCCTGTAGCTTTGTGTAGCGTGCGTAAAACTCGCTGCCGAAGTCTAAGCAGGCGCGGGCGTGTTCTGCAAGTCTGTGCCGCAGGTCGGTTGGCAGGGCGGGTAATGCCGCTTGTGTTGCAGGCAGTGCCCGTTGCCCTGTTTTCAGTTTGAGGGCTATCAGGTATTCCAGCGCCTCGGTAAAGCGCTCCGGCGGCAGTTGTTCGTACTTTGCAATGCGGAAATGGCGATTGAAGCGCGTCCAGCCTTCTGAATAGGCGGCGCGGCGTGACTCGTTCGGGATTGCCGAAACTTTTGCATCCATCACATCGTGCAGGTGGCGGCGCTGGTCCGGCGTGAGTTCAGTTGGCGGTAGGCAGACTGGTTGACCGTGATGTCCTTCCAGCAGGGCGCGTTCCATATCGTTGAACGCTTGGATGTACTTCACCTTCCACTCAAGCGCCTTCTTGCCGGTAAAGCCCATGGCAACGAGGGTGAACCCGTCGCGGGAGAGCAGGTACAGGGGGTAAGAACGCTTGCCGCCGGTTGGTGTGCTGCCGTGGTAGTGCGAGCATACAAAATTGGATGCTCGCAAGTCTTCGGGCATCTCCTCGGAGATTGCGCGAATATCTCGAAGAACCTGAAAATGCTGCTTTTCGAAATGTTCCGCGATACTGAGACTGGAAACGACGGGGCGACCGTCAACGATGTTGAGTTCCGGCGTGTTAGCAGGTATAATTGCGCTAGCCATGACAAACCTCCTGTGAAGGTTGGTTGTGGTTAGGCTCGTTGTGGTGTTGGTAGCACCCCTTCGAGCCGTCTTTTTTATTTCTTCTTATCTCTCTCGATCTTTTCTTGCACAGCCTCAATAAACCAATCTTGGAGCGTCTTTCCCTCCTTTGCTGCGGCTACCTTTGCCAGCTTGTGGAGATCTTCGGGAAATTTTCTGATATTGATTGTTTTCATAGCATGTCATCCTTTGTTTGAAGTGTGTCAAATGATAGCAATGTTGTCAACGAAAAGCTTTGTAAAAAATCATCACCATCGCGAGTGTCGAAAATTTGATTATCGCAACGCCTCGCCCCTCTTGACAATACTGTCTTTTCTTCGTCACACAGAATAGAGTAATAAATATTTAGAAAGTGAGGGAGGAGATGCCTAACATGCGTGCTTACAAATTGTTTTTCACAGTCGCAGTGTGTTCTTTTTTGGGAGGAGTTGTTGGCGGCTGGCTGTCAGCTCAAGGCGTCGGAGAGGCGATTGCCGAGACATGGGAGCCAAAAGTCAAATACTACGAACATATCACTGCTGATCTCTTAACAGTGAAACAAATATATATACTGAATGACGAAATGAATACCGTCGGGGCTGTTGGGGCGAATAAATCTCAAGGAGGTATGATCCAGCTTTTTTCGAAATCAAAGCCACTTTTTGCAGGCGATTCTAAATTCAATGGGCCTATGATGACCATGTCGTCAATAGACGAAGGGTCTGTATTTGCGCTTTACGACACCGACCTTGACCCTCGGATCATTCTCGAAACGACGAATAGAGAACCAACTATGGACTTCCGGTATAATAACGTGCCTCGACTTGTGCTGGGGACTAACCACACCGTCACAAAGGCTACCGGCGATACACATAAGATTAAGGGCAGCGTATATACTTTCGATGCAAAAAGTAAAGTAACCGGCCGCCTTCCGTAGCCCCCCCCACAAAAGCAAACACCCCGCTTTTGGGGCGGGGTGTTGGTTTTGGACTTATGGCGGAGTATGGCTCCTCCGTGAGAAACTGACTATCTTTTTGCGGAAAGCTCTTCGATGACTTCTTTGGCCTGCTTCTTGGTGGCCTCTTTGATTTCGCCTTCGCTTGAGAACTGCCCTTTCACATACAGGAAAATTGGGGTCAACATGGTTTTGGCAATATATATCAGCCGCATCCCACCGCGCTTGCCCTGCTTATATGAAGGCATCCCTAAGCGTGTCTTTTTTACAACAGGTTCTATGCCGGGGTAGCTCATGCCTTGGTCAGGATTTGAGGCGACGCTGTTGATGCCATCTTCAATGTCTTTTGCAGCCCGAGGGTACTTTTTAAGCACTTTGTCAACGCTACGTCGAAATGCCTCTGTCTCCTGAATCTCCATTATAGGCACACCTTGCTAAGCTCACTAAAGATATTTTTAGCCTCTGGGTCTGCTGAGATGGCAAGTGTTTCTAAAATGCTGTCCCAGTCGTCTTCAAGTTTTGCCACCTTGTTGCTGGCGAATGAGGGCGACTTGCGCGACTCAAGATCTCGCCTGAAAGAGCGCAAGCTGTTCCGGAGTCCGCGCACATGGACGGCAAGATCTGCACTGCATTCGCATGAATCAGCGCATGGGGCAGCGCACTTGGTCGCAAACTTTGTGCGTGCATCGCGCAAAACCCGTTTGCTTTGGCTCTCTATTTTATAGTGAGTGAACACAGTGGCATAGACACCAGCAAACACGCTGCCAAGACCAGCGGTCCTAGTAGCCAGATTTTCTATTTGCTGTCCAAAATGATTGCTCTCGCAAAAATCTTGCATGCATACGCTTGTCATTGTCCTACCTCGCATTTTCGCACAACCGGGTACTTCTAGTATACGGCTGACTATGGGCAAGTCAACCAGATATTCCTACTTCAGCAGCAATGCTTGCACACTTATCACTCCAAGCATTTTCTATGCCAGTTGTCGCTTGTTCACAAATATAAACAAGTGTAAACTGAGAACATCAAAACCGCAAACAACGCTCTTGCACAG
>NZ_JBKEBF010000022.1:0-25814 GCF_047973035.1 Oleidesulfovibrio sp. | reverse complement strand
CGGTATTTAAACTTAAGATCGCCAAATTGGTCGTACAACATTAAGCTACTCTTTCCTGTCAAGTACCCCATACAACTTGAAACACTCATCTTTGGCGGTATTTCAAGAAGCATATGAACATGATCGGGGCAGCATTCCGCTTCGACTATATGTACACCTTTCCACTCACACAGTTTGCGCAATATCTCACCCACTGCGCGCTTCTTCTCTCCGTAAAAAACTTGCCGCCGATACTTTGGCGCAAACACTACGTGGTATTTGCAGTTCCATTTTGTGTGGGCTAAACTCTTAGCATCACCCATTGTGGCCTCCTTTTGATTTGCCACCTGCAGTTGCCAGACCGCAGGGATTAGTTAGCAAATCAAAAGGAGTTTTATTAATATCTCTATAGCTTTAAGCTTTACGGAACCCCCCGCCTAGCGGGGGGGTTTCTGCATACAAAAAAGGCCCGCCCGAAGGGGCAGGCCAACTTATACGAGACCATACGGCATACTATTTAGTTGAACAGCCCTTCAATTACACCACGGACTGCTTCCTTCACTTCATCCTTGGTTGCATCTCTGGCATCCTGCCCTATTTCCTTCGCATCCTGCTCAAAACCGGTGTCGCTATGAGAAGTTTGCTGCTGTTGGGGCATATTCACGTGTTGCACCCCGGCGGGCAATTCATAATACGAAGATGCAAGACTCTTAGTTTTCAGGCTGTGCAACCGCATCTGATCACCACAGCGCAGTATTCCGCCATACCCCATTTTTTTGCTTCTCTTGAGCTGTGCTCTACAAATTGCGCCATTTGCGGACCCATTGCCTGCCCCATTCTGGCGGCAATAGCATTCCATCCGTCTGACAGCTTCTTAATATCTGCATGGGTGGACAGCACAATGTCGTCACGGCTGACCACCTTACCGCCTTCATAAACAATGGCTGTGTATACCTTGCCGGAGTAGCCTGCGACCTTCTCGCTTTTATTCTGCTTTTCGTAACGCACTTCATACTCGGACGCGCCCCCTCCGAACATACTGGTGAAACCGCCCATTCCCTGCATCTGATCCAGATCCATGGCGTGCCAGTTCCCCTCGTCATCTTTACTTACGGCATACACCTTATCCCCTTTCAGCAACATATAGCTGTCAGGCGAAGTGTCCATCCGGACATGACCGGCATCACGCGTGCATAACGTCATCATATTCCCGTCAGCATACTTATACGTGGCGACAATGTCGGAACCAGCATAAGTAAGTACGGGAACAGCAAGCAGACAGCACATCATCAACAGAATCCTGCGCATACACTCTCCTCCATCCCCCCGGACAATTGTCACTTTCCATATTTGTATATCGTAAAACACATTTCGTCTATTACTCTCAGTTTTATCCATTACTTTTTTATATAAAACAAAAATTAAAAACATAATTACAAGGCAGTTTCGCCCATACTATGTTCATCAACATGGAATCATATAAAAATTACAGAATCACACCAGCAGAAGGAATTCCACGATCTCCATGTGTAGCTTATTCTCAATCGGTTGCTGTCTCCACCACGTTTATTCAACAGGCATCCGCCATCAAGCGTTGATGTTGCCAACCAAAAACCGCTGATGCTATCCATACGGAATCAACAGGAATCGCTAATCCAGCGGAGGGAAAAATGACAGCCTTGGAGCAAACGGTGGTCAGACCGTTCAGACCAGAAGACTCCGACGCCTTGATTGCACTGTGGAAAGAGTGCGGACTGACGGTGCCATGGAATGATCCTTACAAGGATTTAGTCCGCAAGTTATCAGAAGCACCGCAGGAAATTTTAATCGCTGAAAAAGATTCCATAATGGCGGGCGCCGTGATGTACGGATATGACGGGCACAGAGGCAGCGTTAACTACCTGTGCGTTGCGCCGCACTTCAGGCAGTCGGGGCTGGGACGCCTTTTGATGCAACATGTCGAAAAACGCCTTACCGAAAGGGGCTGCCCCAAAATAAACATCTGCGTTAGAAAAGATAATATCGCAATAAGCGGCTTTTATGCGGCACAAGGGTATCAGGAAGATAATGTTATCGTGCTGGGAAAACGCCTGACACATGATGAGAACATATAACGCAGTAAGAACATGAGACAAAAACCAAGAACAACAAACCACATAAGCTATACGGAAAGCTGGTTGTGCTACCTTATTCCGTTTCTGTTTTTAGCGATTATCTGTCTGGCATTACTGGTGCCCGTGCTGGAAAACGCTGCCGGCTTTCTTCAGAAGAGCCAGCTGTCACACCTTTCCCTGCTGGCTCTTCTGAATGCCGCTACAACAGCACTTGCCGGTTACCTTTTGAACTACATCGTCAAAAGACGTAAAAGGCACACAGACACATTGTTATCGGGCGGGCAGGCTCTTCTGCTCGGGCTTGCAGCAGGCGGAATTATACCATTTGCAGCAACCTCGCCTATTCTGCTTTTCTGCCTGACAATCACACTTATTGCCCTTGTCTGGATAAATCTGCGCCGTTTTATACGGCGCATCGTCACCATGCTGCGCCCGCAATCACACGCCACATGGGCAGACATTCAGGAACTTGCCCGAATCTACCTTATGCTGCTTACAGCGTTCACGCTGACCAACGCCAGCCTTGACGCCCTGCACCGCCTGCTCGGCAACACGCCGCCCTTCGGCTTTTCCAGCGGATTCGGCTTTTTTCTTGATTCGTTATACTTCAGTTGCATCATGATGACGACTGTGGGCTTTGGCGATATTGCGCCCTCAACGCTGGATGCAAAGCTGCTGGTAGGACTGGAGGCTTTTACAAGCTACATTGTATTTGCTCTACTGGTAGGCATCATTACAAGAGGCGTGCTACCTGTTGATCGCAAGTAGAAAGCAAAGATAAGGTCATGGGAAGTGGCAACTCTGAACTGCACGGCGGCTGCGAGCCGTATATTGCCATATCTGCTTTCAGTCAGTGGTAAAAGAACAGGAGGTCGCCGCCTTGTTCGGGGTCACCGCCTGTCCGCGATCATCGACGGGCAACGGTTAACCACGCCTGCCTCAGCTCCCTTAACGAAAGCCGCAACCAGTGCCGGCACAAGCGCACTTTTCTGAAAAACAAAAATCCGACCAGTTTTCATCGGAAAACGCACCGAAAAAAACTGGCCGGATCAGATATTATGTACGGCAGCTGCGCGTTATCTGTAACCTGACAATAAAAATACCAACATACGCTAACACTTTGGTAAGATGTGCCTTTTAATAGGCTCCGCTTCGCTTAAAGACCACCCATAACGTGCGCGAAAGGACGTGCAGGTCCATCCACACCGACCAGTTACGCGAATAGTAGGTATCCAGCATAACCCGTTCGGCGTAGGTGGTATCGTTACGTCCGGAAATCTGCCAAAGGCCGGAAATGCCCGGCAGCGTACGCTTGTATAGCTCAAAAGCGTCGCCGTAGCGTTCCACTTCATTCTGCACGATGGGACGCGGGCCAACCAGACTCATTTCGCCGCGCAGCACGTTAACCAGCTGCGGCAACTCATCCAGACTCGTCCGCCGCAAAAAGCCGCCGATCTTTGTTATACGCGGATCACAACGCAGCTTTTGCGTTTCAGCCCATTCTTCTGCCATTTCAGGATGCTGCTCCAGATAGTCCTGAAGAACTTCATCGGCATTGCACACCATGGTACGAAACTTCACGATGCGGAACAGCTTTCCATAACGGCCGAGGCGAGGCTGTGTATAAAAAATCGCGCCGCCGCCCTCCAGCTTGATGGCGACTGCAAGTGCAGCCATCACCGGAAGCAGCACAGGCAGGGCCAGAGTGATGATGGCAAGATCAAGGCCGCGCTTGATATGCTGACGGACAGGGTCGAGCAGTTTGGTCTGCATCTGCAAAAAAAGCACGCCCCCGACGTCACGAACTTGCACATTCAATGCGTCAAAGGCCTTGGGCGGCATAATCAGCGTACGCTGAAACAGCTCTTCAATACGCAGAACTTCATCAGAAAAAAACAGCTCACGGCTTTCAGAAGAACAGACCAGCATGGGTTGCGGTTTCATGGCTGCATACTCCAGCAACGGCTGCAGCCTGTCTTCGCTGTCCCCTTCCGGCTTCACAAGGCCCAAAACCCGCACACCCTGCCTGCGGTCTTTTTCAAAGCGTTCCTGCAGATAAAGGGCATCATCCCCTTGTCCCCAGATAACTGCAGGCAGCCCCCACCAGTCTCTGGTCGAAAAACGCCTGCGCACGGCAATACGGCAGAACGGCACAAGAACAACAGATCCCAGCCAGCCGACAAGCATGACAATACGTGAAAATTCTTCACTGACTTTCAGGAAGAACGTTACCGCAATAAAAAATGCAAAAATGAGTGACGTACTTATGGTCAAACGTTTCAGTTCTTCATGCGGGGCCACAAGAACTCCGGGATAGAGTCCGTGCATGGCGTACGCTGCAAGAAAAAACAGAACCACAGGAGCGCACTCAAAATAAAATGACAGATAGAACTGCCCGTCAAATACATACCGCAACAGAACAGCCGCACCAATAGCAAGCGTTAAAGCAAAAAAGTCAGAAGCAAGCATCATCAGAGTCATACGTACATCCGATGACAAGCGCCCGCATCCTTTTGTGTGATTATTCATCTCGTCCCCGTAGTTGCGAAACAACAGCACCCAGTGTGCAGCCAAGCATCATCAGCCCCAGCGCAAGCCACCATGTGCGGTAAAAATTATGCCCAAACAGGCCTGTGCCAAGATACGCAACAAATCCTGCCCAAAGCAGGCCCGTCATTCGCCAGTGCTCTACGTCATTAGCACCGGAATTTCGACGTATTCCTTTAAAAACCTGTATGCCGCACCATAAAAACCCGATTCCCACCAGCACGCCGGCAAGCAGCACAAAACCTGTTATGCCGCCATCGGATAAAAACTGCATAAAAATACCATGCGGATGCGGAATGCCTGAATCATTGATGACAAACTCAATGCCTAGCTCTTTAAAAGCAGGTCGGAACGTACTGGCACCGGCACCGAACCACGGGTATTCACGGAAAATCTGCAGAGCAGCATCCCAAAGTTCCCAGCGGCCATCTTGCATGAAGCGGCTCAATGAGACTCTTTCCGGCCCGAAAATAACCAGAACCGCTCCGAGAACGACAGGCGCAGCAAGCATTTTTATACTCAACCGCAATGTCACGGCTGCATAGCAATACAGTCCTGCCGCAAGCCCCAGCATACCGCTACGAGTCTGGGACATCACAAGCAAAAAGAGCGGCGGCATCATAGCCAGAGCCAGCAAGGCTCCGCGAAGCTTATCAGGCAGGCCCTTTGGCAAAGCCCAGAACGCCAGCAACGCAGGCAACATCACAATAGCCAGATAGTTGCCCACGCGGTACGTTCCCATGGACCCTGTCAGCCTGCCGTCGTAGGTAACCGGCGTTCCGTTCACCAGATCAAAACCGGTGCTGAACTGCCATATACCATCAAGCCCCTGCAAAAACACGCAGCCAAGCAGGAAAAGGCCCATTATACGCATATCTTTTTTACTTCGGATACACTCAAGCCCCACAAAGAGCAGTGGCAAGGATTCGTACAGAATATGCCGTGTATAGCCGAAGCTGTGACCGGGCCATTGCGAAAAGACGGTCATAATAAAAGGGTACAGAACAAAAAGTCCCAGCACCCATTTAAAAGGCAAATATGCCAAATTGGATTGCGCATATCCTCCGGCATAATAAGCTATAAGCAAAACCAGCCCGAGAACGCCCCCACCCACCTGAAATGCTTTGCCGAAAGGAAAAAGCAGGCAATACGCAAAGAATACAATTTTCAGCAGCGCCAGCACCTGCTGTGAAGTACGTTCCTGTACAAGCCAGCAACGAACCGCGCTTCCTTTTTTCAAAAGGAGTTCTTTGTAACGCATACGGGGTTGAGCATTCATCACTGCGTTATCCTTTTCTTAACAAAAGCGGTCAGCCCTCGGGCGGATAATTTGCTGCGAGGACTAACACTTATCAGTATTCCTGTACAGACCATACTAGACGGTGCACCTTGTACGCGGTATAGAGCACCTGTGAAAACTGCAATATTACATTACTGGCTGGTCAACCGCCGTGGCGGGGAGCGGGTCCTTGAAGAGCTTTGTACGCTTTTTCCTGATGCAGACATATACACACACGTGTACGCACCGCATCAGCTGGCATCGCCCGTTATCGAACGGCACAGTGTCCGCACCTCGTTCATCGGACGGCTGCCGAAGGCAGAAAAGCTGTATCAATACTATCTGCCACTCATGCCACTGGCGCTTGAGCAGCTGGATTTACGCGGCTACGACCTTGTCATCTCCAGCGAGTCCGGCCCTGCAAAAGGGGTTATCACATCGCCTGACACAATGCACCTGTGCTACTGTCACAGCCCTATGCGTTACGTCTGGGACATGTACCATGACTACATGGATAAAAGCGGACTGCTGAAGCGCACCCTTGTTGCCCCCATGATGCACTACCTGCGCTTATGGGACAGGGCATCAGCCGACAGGGTGGATCGTTTTATCGCCAATTCGCAGTATGTTTCAAGACGAATTGAAAAATGTTACCGCCGCAACAGCCGTGTAGCGCACCCGCCTGTGGACTTGCAGCAATTCTCGCACAGCAGCCCGCGAGACGACTTTTATCTGTACGCAGGTGAACTCGCACCCTACAAACGGCCTGATCTTGCCGTTCAGGCGTTCAACAGTCTGGGCAAGCGCCTTGTTGTTATCGGCGGCGGCTCCATGGAAGCAAAACTACGCGAACTGGCAGGCCCCACAGTAGAAATTATGGGGCGCCAACCTGACAGTGTACTTATCGACCACTATGCCCGCTGCAAGGCTCTTATATTCCCCGGCGCGGAAGACTTCGGCATAATTCCACTTGAGGCCATGGCATCCGGCGCCCCTGTACTCGCTTACGCCAAAGGCGGTGCTCTGGAGACAGTAACGGACGGGCAGTCCGGCCTGTTCTTCACCCAGCAAAGTATGCAAAGCATCATTGCCACAGTGCGGCAGTTTGAATCGCAAGGCGTAGCCCTGACACCGGAAGGACTGGCAGAACACGCCGCAAAGTGGGATGCCCCCCATTTCAGAACGCGTATGCAGCAACTTATTGACGAAGCGCTTTCCGGAACACAATGGTAACAGCTCATCATATACAAAAAACAGAAGCCGCGCTTGCGTAAAGCGCGGCTTCCTTTATTGCCTGTAAACCAGAGCAACCGGCTTTCTAACTCCGGCAACAGCTTGAATGCGGTGCAAAAGCTGCCGGAAATATAAAGGCGATCATGGTCCGGCTAAAGATTCTTTCCGTAATCCCGTTACGCGAGGGGATGGACATCCCCGGCCCTTTGCTCCGTGACAAAATACGAAACGCATTTTTTGAATACGTTATTCCGTTGCCATAGCAACCAGACATTGCTCGCGGCGACGGCGAACTTCATTACGCATTGTCTCCGGCCGGACCAGCGTAAATGCCTTTGCAGGGCACACCTGCATACAAGCAGGGCCTTCCGGCCTTTCAATACATAGCTGGCACTTCGCGGCGCGGCCCGCACGCACGGTAATGGCGCCTACAGGACAGGCTACCATACACATCTTGCAGCCTATGCAACGCTCTTTATCTACCGACACCACACCATCAACCACACTGATACCGTGCTGCGAGCAGACTCCCGCACACGGTGCATCCGCACATTGACGGCACTGAACCGGCACAGTCACAACAGCATCCACAATCAGGCTCAGGCGCGGGCTAAAAGGAGCAGCATCAGCTTGTGCATCAAGCACAGAGCAACCGGCACTTGCTGCCGCACATGCTACTTCACAGGCTGCACACCCTATACAACGGGCAGGGTCCGCCACGATAAATGCATTCATGGCTGCCTCCTAATGCTTTGTGCCATAACGGGTGTGCAACAGCGTATGCGAAAGATGCCCCAAAGGCTCTCCCAGATACTCCGTATACAGCTTCCGGACCTGTTTATTTTCATGTGACTTACGGCACTGCAACGCACTGTCATGATGGTACAGGCTGGCTTTGCGAGCCTCATAAACGCTCTGGCGCTGATAGGGCAAAAGCACCTTGGGCTGGCCTCCCCCGCTGATACAGCCTTGGGGACAGCACATGACCTCGATAAAATCAAACTCGTTTATGCCCTTTCTGATATCTTCAAACAGCGGCGCCACGTACTGAAGCCCTGCCACAACGGCTACGCGATACGTTCGCCCGTTCATGGTCAGCTCCGCCTTGCGCAGGCCTTCACCACCACGCACGTAAGCAAGTTCAGTCTGCGGCACAGCCTTGCCTGTTACCAGTTCATACGCGGTGCGCAGAGCTGCCTCCATCACGCCGCCTGTCAGACCAAAAATATTGCCTGCGCCGGAGTACGTACCTAACGGGGTATCGAACTCTTCTTCCGGCAAACTGGCAAAATCAATACCGCAATGGCGGATAATCGCCGCCAGCTCACGGGTTGTCAGCACGGCATCGACATTGCGCACACCGTCATTCTGCATTTCCGGCCTGTCAGCCTCATATTTTTTACAGGTACAAGGCATCACAGCCACACTGTAAACGTCTTCCGGATTTCTTCCGTCCAGCTGTGCACCATACGATTTAAAAACGGCTCCGGCCATCTGCTGGGGCGACTTGCAGGATGAAAGATGTCCCAGCAGGTCAGGGTAATTCAGCTCGGCGTACCGGACCCACGCGGGACAGCAGGAGGTAAACATGGGCAGCGTACCGCCTTCAGCTATGCGCTTCAGCAGTTCGCTCCCCTCTTCCATAATGGTCAGGTCGGCAGCAAAGTTAGTATCGTACACTCTGCTGAATCCGGCCCTGCGCAGCGCTGCAGCCAGCTTGCCGGGGGTAAGCGCTCCGGCGTCCATCCCGAATTCTTCGCCTATGGCCACACGCACAGCGGGCGCACACTGCACCATGGAGAACACACCTTGTGCCAGTTTAGCCGCCACTTCCGGGGCATCGCCCGTATGCCATGCGGCAAACAACGGTTCTGCATTTTCTGCAAACAGATTACGCTGCTGTTTTTTACGCGCATCAGAAGTGGGCCTTGCTTCAAAAACCGACGCAAACGCACTGCATGTCTGCACGCATTGCCCGCACAACACACACTTAGCCTCATTCACCACATGCGGCGTTCCCTGTGCACCTTCTATAGCGTTAACAGGGCATACTTCGGCGCAGCGACCGCAGCCGGTGCACACTTCTTCATCTATCTGAATAATAAAAGTATCGTTCATGACTGAAGCCTATCCCTGCCTTTCGCTTTGCTGGCTGCCGATGCCGGAAACATATTTTGCAAGATTATGAGCGGCCTGCGAACTGCGCTGTTGCCGCAGGGTCTTGGCACTGACCAAAGCTAACGCCTGCTTCGGACAAACTTCCACACAGGCCGGACCAGCTTGTCTGCCGGTGCACAGGTCGCATTTTCCGGCAACCAGCACCTGCGTTTCCTCCATGCGCCCGCTTTCATCTTCGGCAGAAACGGCCTGCATTTTCGGCTTGCCGTTTTCAAAAACAGGCAGCAATTCGATTGCGCCGAAGGGACAGGCAAGCATACAGGTTTTACACCCTACACAGAGCACTTCATCCACCACCAGCGCGCCATCCGCACGGCGGATAGCGTGTACTGGACAGCTTCCCGCACAGGGGGCATCTTCACAATGCCTGCACTGCACCGGCGCTGTCACCTGCGCCGTGCGTACCAGATATAACCGCGGCAGAAGCGGCTCTGTCAGATTCCCTGCCACCGGTTCTTTTTTCATACGGCTATGCGCCACAGAGCACGCCACTTCACACAGACGGCAACCGATACACTTTTTCGTGTCGGCTACAATAAAATTACTTAGCTGCATATATTCTCCGCATATCAGGCGGCTGCTTCCGCTTTTGTACAGCAACTGCCTGCCGGTGATTTTTCTGATGAAACAGAGCCGTGCACACCATACGGCTTTGCCGGAATTTCCGATGCGCAGGCTTTGCGGATGCGTACGGAGCAGACTTTCAGCTCCGCTGTTCCCGTAACGGGGTCTGCCGCACTGTTCGTCAGGGCATTGCCGCAGCTTTCACTGTAGTGGAAGGTGGCAAACACCAGCCCCTGCATGGTTCTGTCTGTTACGGCGACACGGGCTGTCATACTGCCGCGACGCGAGGTAAGCGTAATCATATCACCATCTGCGATGCCGTAACAGGTGGCGTCCGCAGGATGCAGTTCCACCAGCTCAAAAGGCGCAAAGCCATCCAGCCCCCAGCAGCGACGTGTCATAGTGCCGGTATGGTAATGGGCCACCACTCTGCCCGTAGTCAGCATCAAAGGATATTCATCATCAGGCAGTTCCGCGGGGTCGCGGTAGTCCACAGAGCAGAAGCTGCCTTTGCCGCGGATAAACTCACCCGCATGCAGAACAGGCGTTCCCTGATCCTGCACGCTCCTGCACGGCCACTGCACACCGCCCTGCTCCAGCCGCGCATAGCTGATACCGGCGTATGTGGGCGTAAGCGAACGCATTTCATCAAACACATCTTCAGGGCAGGTATACCCCGCGCCGCACCCCATGCACTCCAGTAAATCAGCCAGAATCTGCCAGTCAGCCTTGCTTTCGCCCACCGGGTCCACTGCTTTGCGGATGCGCTGGACGCGGCGCTCCGTGCTGGAAAATGTTCCGTCTTTTTCCGCAAAGGTGGCTCCCGGCAACACCACGTGAGCTTTGGCCGCTGTTTCCGTTAAAAAAATATCCTGCACTATGAGAAATTCCGCACTATCAAGACAGTGTTCCACATGGTTGATGTCAGGATCGCTGCGCATGGGATTTTCACCAAACACATACAGCGCACGTACAGAACCATGCTCCAGCCCGTGCAACACGTCCGGAATGCGCAAGCCGGCGTTTGCGGAAAGTTCTCTGTCCCATGCTTTGCCGAATTTTTCGCGCACACTCTTGTCGTGCACCTTCTGATATGCCGGAAATACATCCGGCAGTGCTCCCATATCACAGGCTCCCTGCACGTTGTTCTGGCCGCGCAACGGGTTAACACCTGTTTTTGCGCGCCCCATATTGCCGGTAAGCAGCGCAATGTTCGCAACGCTGCGCACGTTATCAACGCCGGAGGTATGCTGGGTTATGCCCATGGTGTAATATGTTGCCATATTCTCGGCTTTGCCGATGATACGGGCTGCCCTGTGGATATCGCCAGCGCTGACACCCGTAATCGTTGCCGCATGTTCCGGCGTATACCGCAGCGCTGTCCGGCGGAACTCGTCATACCCCTCTGTACGGTCAGCGATAAAAGCCTCGTCTACCATGCCTTCCGTAATGATCACATGGGCGATGCCATTCAGCAGTGCCGCATCGGTACCCGGCTTAAGGCGCAACCATAAAGTTGCATGCTGGGTCAGCGTGATTGCTCTGGGGTCGGCTACCACAAGCCCAGCGCCCTGCCGCACGGCCTGCAACATTCCTGCACCGATAATCGGGTGGCACTCTGTGGTGTTCGTGCCAACGGCAAAAATAACATCGCCTTTGCCCATGCTCTCCAGCTCATCGATGGAGTTCGTCATGGCTCCGCTTCCGAATGCTGCGGCCAGACCGGCCACGGTGGGAGCGTGTCAGAGGCGTGCGCAGTGATCGACATTATTGGTGCCGATGGCTGCGCGCATAAATTTCTGCATCAGGTAATTTTCTTCATTGGAACAACGGGCAGAGCTGAAACCGGCAACTGCGTCCGGCCCGCTTTCAGAGATAATGTCCGCCAGCTTGCTGGTGATAACGCCATAGGCTTCATCCCAGCGGCAAGGAACAAGCTGCCCGTTTTTACGGATAAGGGGCGTTTTAAGCCTGTCTGGGTGGTGCACAAAGTCAAATCCGAAGTGCCCTTTAGAGCACAATCTGCCTTTGTTCACTGTGTTTTCGATGGCAGGACGGATACCTGTAATTATATCATCCTGTACTTGCAGATAAAAGGCGCATCCAGTACCGCAGTAGGGACACGTCGTCAGAACTTCTTTCATCTTTCGCTACCTGTCTGCATGCAGCAGACAATGCTCCACAAGAGCTTTTGTATTAGTATGACATACTGCCGTCAGCTTTTTGCTTCTTCCAGAGTGCTGCCATTCTGGCTTACTCCTTTGTCTGCATATACGACAAGTTGTTTTTTTATTTTACTAAATATCGTTGCACAAATACAAAGTCATTACGCACTCACAGCACAGGAATACAGTTTCCCATGCAGTAAATGACCATCCCGTGTTCATAGTGCATTAATATGACAACAGATCATACCAATGCAGTATTCACACATTTTCACGCACCACCTTAATCAATATGCACAACTTTTTTTACATGTAAGACATCAATTAAAAGGGCCGACACAACCGTGTCGGCCCATTCGGGTACAATCGTTCATCGATTCACGCATCTTCAAATCATTTTTTGCCGCTCAAAGCTGCAACCGCCAGTAACACTCCCAGCACTATCCCCAGTATGGCGGCAAAAAGAGTCTGCATGGCTGGCGGTAACAAAAACGTAATGGTGTGTGCGGGAATCCAGAACAGCGGAATCGTCTTACGAAAAACAAATCCCCACATCACATCCCAGTTCACGCCGCGCAACAGTGCTCCCACATCGGCAGGCTGCCATAAAGCACACAGCTTACCATTATGGTTATGAATATGCGCATCCGTAAGCTTGTGCAGCGTCATGAATACGGGCGCAAAAATACAGTTCATGAAAACGCTTACAGCAAACGCGCTGCCTACTCGAGCTGCACTCAACCCTTCGGAACGCAAGGCATCGGCAGGCAGGCCGAACCCGGCCAGCAGGTTGGGCACGCCAGAGGCAAACACCACAAATGCAGCCTTGATGATAACGCCCAGCACGCCCCACACCACAGCCTTGGGCAGCACGCCAAAGTCCGGCTTCCAGTAACGGCCGGATACGATGCGCAAAGCAAAACATTCACCAAACGTGGCAAGAAGCGCAAACTTGGCAAAGCTCATAAGATACGCGTGGCTGGCGTTCAAGTCGGCGTAACATTGCGCAAGCGAAGGCAACAGGACAAACAGCAGTGGCACACCGGCCAGAAAGCCCGCGGCCACCGCGTCAGATTTACGAATCATGGACATATTCCCTGTTCAGACAGAAACAAGCGGCGGGTACGGGCACCCGCCGCCTGAAACAGCACTTAAAATAAAGCGTATGAAACCGCAATATTATCTTTTATTGCATCCGTTACTGCACGCACGCAGGATGTCGGCACGCAAGCGGCCTTCGATATAAATAGCCAGAGAGCCTATGGCTCTGTCGCATACCGAAAACACCGGTACACCGCTGGACATGACTTCGGCACGCATGGGGTCGAACAAGCGTCCGCCGTCCACCACGCCTATAATCGGCTTATCGCACTTTGCTGCAACCGCCGCTATGCGCTTGGTAATCGCTCCGGCTTCATGCATGGAAAACTCCGGTACATCCGGCGAATCCAATGTATGCACAGAAGGCGAAAGCGGATCAAGGCTGATGACAACCGCATCCACACCGGGGTCCTCTGCCAGCAGACGGGCAATTTCAGCGTGCGCTTCGTCATCTGCTGCGGGATTGATATCCAGCGGATTGGTTACGGTAACCAGCCCATCCAAACGTTTGGTCTTAAGAATTTCCTTAATGGCGTTCACGGTAGCGGGTGCGTACGTTGCAAGCTCCATACGGTAGTCATCTGAATGAATGGAGTCCGCCATGCCTACAGCCTCAAAGCCTGCACCGCTCACTGCGGCAAGTCGGGTTCCGTTTACTTTTTTGCCGTACAGCTTTTCTGCCAGCAAAAAGAGTTCCTGAAACTCGGTAAACGTGCGGGCAATAATGGCTCCGGCCTGACGCACGCAGCTTTCGCAGACCATATAGTCACCAGCAAGCGATGCGGTATGCCCGCTGGTGGCACTTTTCCCTTCCGGAGTACGGCCTGCCTTGTAAAAAACAACTTCCTTTCCGGCGATTACCGCTTCGCGCACGGCACGGCAGAACGCCAGTCCGTCCAGATCGTTAAATCCTTCAGCGTATACGGCGATCACGTCTACCGCATCAGAATCCTTGAAGTAAGTAACCATATCGCCCAGTGTCAGGTCCGTCTGGTTACCCATGGAAATCATGTAGGCAGGGCGAAGTTCAGGGCTCTGGCTGCTGCGGTGCAGCATGAATGCGCCACTCTGGCTGACCAGCGCAGCACGATGGTAGGTGCCGCTCCGGTCTTTGGGCAGCTTCTGCTCCGGAATGAACCACGTGTCGTAGTTGCCGGGGCGTGAAACTACGCCCATGCAGTTGGCACCCAGAAAAACAGGGCCGCCGTCGCCTTTGCCATGCTCTTCGTCGATGCGGGCGATAATGCGCTCCGCGCGTTCTCGGCTCTCTTCCGTCTCGCCCATGCCCCCCGGAATAAGCATAACAGTTTTTGCGGCACCCAGCCTGATGACATCATCGACAAGATCAGACACCTGCGCGGCGCCTACTGCAACCACAAACAGGTCCAGCGCATTTTCAGGTGCAACTCTCTGGCCGCTTTCATCAAGGCCCAAAGCGGCCAGATCAGACAGGCAACGTGCGCCTGCAATTGTATCGCCTTCTGCCGCACCGGGGCGGAAAACAGTGACCTTTTCCGGCGCAAAGCCTTCGTTAAGCACGTTATCCAGAATGATACGGCCGAAGTTCCGGCGGGTTGTCGAAACCCCGACAATGCCTATGGATTTAGGATGCAGCAGGTTGTGAATCTTCTGCACGGGACGGGCGTTTCCGGCAGGCTGCGGCACGCTGAAGCGGCACAGGCCGTCCAGCGGCACCATCAGATAATCCGTAAACGCAAACGGGTTAATCTCCAGCTCTTCAATAATAAAGGGAGCCTCAGGGTTTGCATCAGAAAAATATTTCGCCATTCTGATAAACGAACCGAAGCACTCCACAAGCTGCTCATCGGTCACAATACGCTGCTGACCTCGAGTGAGTCCCGCAAGTTTACGATAAGAAATAGTCTTCCGGAACAGCTCGAAAAAGGCATCTTCGTCCGTCAGTTCAGTGGATGCGGCAACAATGGCCTGCCCCTTGCGAAAGCGCTCGGCATACAGTTCGGTATCCGTTCCCCCCAGACCGGCGCTGATGACAGTACCGAACTCGCGGGTACGGCGCAGGCCGACGATAAGCTCGTTACCGAACGCGCTGGAGTCAGGCGGCATGAACTGCACCTGCAGCACGCCTTTCAGGTCGCGGCTGATGGCAGCCTGCAATGTTTCGCCGCGCAGCCCCTTGTATGGCTCGGGAGCATGATCAGGGTTACGCTCGATATAGGCTGCGTAGTTTTCCGGCACTTCGTACAGCATACGGCGCACGGCGGAACGGATGCGTTCGGGAGTTTTTTCCACAATACGCACTCCGCGCACTTCCGTTTTGTGCACAATTGTAGGCGATACAATCTTAATGACCGCCTTATCGCCGGGAATCGCCATCAACTCTTCGTCGGAAGGACGCGCTCCGCGCGGAATCAGGTTTGCCTTGGGCGGCGTTTCAGCGCCGGAACTGGCAAGCAGGGTGTAGACTTCGTACTCATACAAAAAGTCACGGCCTTCTTCATGCGCTGTGCAAAAAAGTTCGGTTATCCGAGAATAGTCGATGGGAATGGTCATGCTCATGCGGGACTCATCTCTAAAAGGTAAAAGGTATCCGCCGGATTGATGCACCGTACCGGCGTGTTGAAAAAGGCCCGAAGCAATTACTCACTTCGGGCCTGATATCATCCTTACGGCCTAAACCAGTGTACGACCTTGCAGGAAGGCGGCGTGGTTCAGCGTCCAGATTGCAGGTTTGGGGCTTACATTCTTAAGCGCCTGCAACCATACTTCAACGGGGAAGGCGTCAAACGGGGCCAGCTTGCTGAGCGCACCCAGCATGACCACGTTGGCGCAACGACCACGTTCATCACCAAGCGCAAGCGCTATTTTCAGCACGTCGATGCGCACCACGTTGTAGCCGGAAAGCAGTCCCGCAATAGCATCCTGCGAGGGATACTTTTCGGGGTCAAAACCTTGCGGAACAATGGCTGTTTCCGACAGCAGAATGGTGCCGTCGGGACGCAGCATGTCGAGGAAGCCGGGGCGAAGGATTTCGCTCTGCTCCATTACGATAAGCGCGTCGGCAGAGCCGGGCACAAACTGAGTGCTGTATACGTCGCCGCAGGCGAAAGTCGAAATAACAGGACCGCCCATCTGGGCCATGCCGTGAGTTTCGCCTTTCAGAATATTCTTTTCGCCGTAACCGGCAATGAATGCCATCTGCGCAAGCGCCTTGCCGAAGAACAGGTTACCCTGACCGCCGACACCGCGGATGCTCAGGCTGAGGCGCGCAGGACGCTGCTCGTCGGTAAGCACCGGTACGTTGATGGATTCGGGCGCAACAGGCAGTTCGGGCTTTTCTACACAGCCTTCCACAGTGCACTCGGTATTAATGCTGATGGCACCCTTGGGGCACATCTGCAGGCAGGAAGGCTTTTTCGAAACGCAGCCAGTGCACAAGTTATTCCACTGGGGAATACCGTTTGCGTCAGGCACAATACCGGGGCAGATGTTGCATGCGCCGCAGGCTACGCACTTTTCGGCATCCACTTTCACTTTCTGGCCGTAAGCTCCGGCAGGAACCTTACGAATACAGGTACCGCGGATAACCAGCGTAGTGAAGGTGCCTTCCTCGGCGGCCTTCAGCGCTGCGCGCAGTCCCTTGCGGATGCTCTTAAGGTCATACGCGTCAATCAGCTCGACCTCTGCGCCCTGAGCCTTAAGCGAGCCGACCAGATCAAAGCGGTTTTTATCACCGGCAAGGTTGATGGGTGAAGTGGGTCCGGGCTGACCGCCTGTCATGGCAGTCCATTCGTTGTCCAGCACAACCTTTACGCCGGAAACGTTACGGAACACTGCGTTACGGGTTGCATCCATACCGCTGTGACATTCGGTACCGTCGCCCAGCAGGCTGATACACTTGGAAACAGATTCCGGCTTGGAAAGTACATAGCCGGTACGCTTGCTTTCGCTGGCGCCCATGGCAAGGCCGGTATCCAGCGCACCAAAGAAGTACAGCAAAGTGTTACAGCCGATATCGCCAAATACAGCTTCAAGCTCACCCTTACGACGCATACGGGCAACCACTTCGCCGAACAGGCGGTAGGGGCAACCGGCGCAGATCATGGGCGGGCGCGGAACAGGGGCAGCCTGCGGCTTGGGCGCAGCTGCCGGAGCATTGCCGAGGAATACCGCAATGCTTGCAGGAGTCCACTCGGTAACATCGCTGTATTCCGGCTTGCCGATTACGGTAAGACCGGCGGCAGTACAGGATTCCTGAATAAAGCGGTAGCCGTCTTCGATAACGTAGACATCACCTTCGATGGATTCGCAGAACTGACGGATTTTTTCCATGGGCAGCGGGTTGGTGAAGCCCAGAGAAAGAATGTCGATGTCCTTGTCGAACAGCGCCTTGTATTCGTCCATGTACATGGAGTTCACGCCGTGGGTGATAACACCGCGCTTGCCTGCACCTTTGATGTGCACGTTAAGCGGGCTTTCTTCCACCATCCGGAGCAGCCCGGGCATACGCTCTGCCATAACCTTGTTATAGTTGGCGCGTGCGTACACGGGCAGCGAGTTCTGTTCACGCAGGGGCGAAACCTGAGCTGGTTCGCGGCTGGTGGTTTCCATCATACGCACAAGACCTTCGCTGTGGCAAAGCACACCGCTGGGCTGAATCACAATGGGTGTATTGAACTTGCGGGCGATTTCCACCGCGATAAGTGCGGACTCGTGCATTTCCTGATGGGAACGCGGCTCGAAAACCGGCACGAAGCAGCTTTTGTAGAGATAGCGAGAATCAATGACGTGCTGCGTGGAGCTGGGCGTATAGTCGGAAGCCACATAAAAAATCAGGCCGCCGCGGTCTGCCGTATAGGTTGCCACGCTGGTAAATATGTCACCGGCCTGATATAGCCCGGGAATTTTCATGGTCACAACGCAATCGCGTCCTGCCAGCGAATGCCCGTGCCCCACACCGGCAGCTACGGCTTCACTGACTGACCACCCTACGGTAATCAGATCCTGAACCTGAGAAAGGCCCTTATCTATCACTTCGGAGCTGGGCGTTCCGGGGTAGCCGTCAACGGCATGGATACCCGCACGCACGCAGCCCACTGCAAAAGCGATGTTCCCCTGAAGCACGGCAGCATTGCCAGCTTCGTCCTTACACAGTTTCTCGATGGGATTCACGTTTTCTCCTCCGAAAAAGATCGTTCTCTTTCCAACTGGGGAACCTGCCGCCATATTGGTACAGCAGAGGCGGTTACGCGCCGCCTTCGTCTTCCTTTTCCGCCCTTGCGGCCAGCCACGCGACAAATCGTTCTGCATGTTCCCGCTTTAGCACCAGCCCGTACGAAACAGGGGTGCCGTCAACCTCCAGCACCGGAACACGGTCGCCATATCCTTGCCGCGTGATTTCCAGATAACAGGCAACCTCGGTGACATTGGCTGAAACAGCGCCGCCGCGCAACCCTCGAAACAAAGGTTTTCGCAGCTCGCGACGCAATAAATCCGCTGTTGCACGGCAACGTTGCGGGTCCGGATCATAAAGCGTCACATTTATTTTTTGAGGTAACAACACGGAATCACTTATGGATTGACCGAACAGTCATGCGGAAGGGGCTACTTGCCGCCACGCCGGACATAATGTTCGGCTTCCAGCGCTGCAACAGTGCCATCGGCAAGTGCAGTGGTGATCTGGCGATACTTTTTGGGACGCACATCACCCGCGGCGAATACTCCGGCAACGGAAGTCGCCATCAGGTCATCGGTCACAATATATCCGGCTTCATCAAGGGTCAGCATTTCTGCAAAGGCTTCTGTACTGGGTTTTTGTCCCATAAACACAAACACGCCTTCGCATTCGACGGTAGAGGTGCTGCCGTCGCCGTGTGCCAGTGTTACGGCCGTCAGTCGTCCGTCCTGCTGGTGCAGTTCCTGTACACTGGTCGAAATATGAAGCGTGGCATTAGGTCTTTCCGCCAAGGCCTGCTGTGTTGTTGCCGCGGCAAAAAATCTGTCCTGAGCCTCAATGAGGGTCAGGTGGCTGATGCCAAGGTCAAGCAGGGCAAGAGCTTCATCAAAGCCGCTGTTACCGCCGCCCACAACAAGCACGCGTTTGCCTTTGTAGGTGCTGCCGTCGCAGATGGCGCAATAGTGCACATGGTCGCAGTCGTCGCCTTCCAACAGTACAGGTGTACGGCCTGTGGCAACGATGACCGCTTTGGCCTCGTAGCGCACGTCATCGGCTTCTACTATTTTGGCATCTTCAGTCAGGCTGATTGCATCAATACAGGCGGCTTCTTCCACTTCCACGCCCAGCGCAGCCACCTGCTCTGCCATTTTTTCAGCCAGCTCCATGCCGGGAATGCTGATGTAGGACGGCATATTTTCCACAACACGCGTCCAGTTAACCAGACCACCACAGGCGTTTTCTTCCAGCAGGGTCACGCTCAGGCCGGCACGGGCGGCATAGACCGCGGCTGTCATACCAGCCACGCCACCACCCAGAATAAGAACATCTATCTGCTTGGTTTCCATGTGTCGCAATCTCTTTGCAGCCTGCCCGCTGCTATACAGAGTGATAAAGGGTATTCAGCTCTTTGGGGTTCATCAGGCCGGTCTTGGTGAATACGGCTTTGCCGCCACGCACGATAACAAGCGAGGGCACGCGCTCAACGCCGTAAGCTTCCATAACGGCCTTGTCGGCTTCGCTGTCTACGGCCATAAGCACAACAGAGGGGTTCTTTCCGGCAAACTTGGCCAGTACCTTTTCCATATTCTTGCAGTGCGGGCACAGCTCTTTATGAAAAAGCACTATTCCCTCTTCCGTGCCTTCGATGCGGGTATCAAGATCACCCGGCGCTACATGCTCAAGACTCATTGTCTGCTCCTTATATTCTGAAAAATCATCATGCAAAGCGGCTTGTCATAACACCGGAAGCATCGCCTGCCGGTAAGGCCGAAACCGGATGTGACGCAAAGCAGCAGCACAAACATCACCGGCAGCCGGTTGCTGACAATGCGCAGTAACAGCCGCACTGATTTGTATGATTTCTATCGGGCTAGCATGACCGGCATATACTGTCTGTCCGCAATTCATCTTTTTCAAGCATCAGCTCAAAAAAAAGAGAGTACAGAGGCAAAGCGGTCCGGTTTTTACTTGTGCACCAACTCAAGAAAGCGGGCTACATCGGCTATCAGAACGCTGTCTTTGGTAAAGTTTTCAAAGACCCCGTCTTTTTCCAGATCGCGGATAGCCTTGTACAAAGTTGTTCTGTGAACACCCAGCAGGTTGGCTATATCCCGCATTTTCATGGAAAGAGTCAGTTCGACCTGCTCGTTGCTGAACATATTCTCGCCGCTGGTGACGTATAAGAAGGTGCACAGGCGTTCACCTACATTTTGCAGCCCCATGGAAGCCGACTGGTTGCTGAGCGTACTTACCTTTGTGGCAAAAGTGTGCAGCAACGAGGTGACAATCTCGGGATGATTGGGCAGCAGGTCGGAATACACGCTCTGGCGCGAAAAACGCCAGATGGTTGCAGGTTGCGAGCATACGAACGTGCTGAGAATAGGCTGCCCCGTAAAAAACGGTGTCTCACCGAACAGGGTTCCTTCCTCAATATACATGAGAATTTTTTCAGAGCCTTCCATGCTGGTGCGGATCATACGAACCTCACCGGATTCAAGATAGAACAGGCTGTCCACCATTTCTCCGGCACGGATGATCACTTCACCTTTTGCATACTTGCGCGGCGATGCCAGATGCAGCACGCCCCCCCAGGCCATATCTTTTGCCCGTATTCTCCAGAAGTCTTCCATGATTGTCCCTGATACGCATCGTGCCAGATTGCGGCGGGCCGCATAAGGCCCGCCGCAGAACGGCTTCGATTATGTTGTTCTAAGCTCACCGATGTACAGCTTCAGCTGTTGCAGCAGTTCTTTGGCTTTTTCAGGCTGCTCGGCGATGATGTTGTCCAGCTGGAACGGATCTGTTCTGCGATCGTACAGCTCATCCTGCTGCGGCAGCGACACTTCCGCGCCGGGTACGCAGGTCCACATCTCTTCCTTGACCTCCAGCTGAGCGGACTGCTTACCTGCATTACCGCCCTTACCGGAACCGTCATAGAATATCTTGTTCATGGAGTCTGTGTCGATCTCTCGTTTCAGCCAGTGTATATAGCTGTAATCATGCGTGATAATAGACCACGACATGCCGTAGTAACCGGCAATGGCAAAATCACGCACGGTATCGGTCTCTCCGCGCATAACAGGCAGCAGACTTATGCCGTGCATATCTTCTGCATCAAATGTGCTGATGCTTTCGTGTCCTGCTTCGTTCAGCGCGTCAGAATTGTAGTATCCCAGCGCATCCATAACGGTGGCAGAAATGTCTACGTTCTGCACAAAGCTGCTGATGCGCTTGCCGCCTTCCACACCGGGCACATGTGCCAGCAGGGGAACGTGAACCAGCTCTTCATAGGGCCACGGACGGCACTTACGCATAATACCGTGGCCGTGTTCGCCTTCACCCATGGGCTGACCATGGTCGGATGTAATCACGATCATGGTTTCATCCCACAGCCCTTGTTCTTTAAGCGAATCGAACAGCTTGCCCATCCACTTGTCCACAAGGGTTACCTTTTCAGCATAGAGTGCGCGGATATGTTTGCACTCTTCTTCGGTCAGCACGCCTGCCACTTCGGACCACGGTGCCAGCAGCAGCGGGTTGCCTTCGTAATCAGGGTTGTAGGGGCAGGGCTTGCCTTCCCATACTGATGGCGGATCCCACGGCTCGTGCGGGTCAAAAGAATCCAGCCACAGGAAGAACGGACGCGAGCAGTCGCGCTTGTTGCGCAGCCAGTCATCGGCTTCGCGGGCAACAACGGCAACGTAGTTATCTTCGTCCGACTTCCAGTTCTGGCGCTGGCGCAGGTAACACTCGGTCTCACGCAGCAGCGACTTGCTGGAACTGTCCAGCTCGCCGTTTTCATCACGCGACAGCCAGTTGGGCGATACGTAGTCTTCCGGATTGAAATCTTCAGAAAGCGGAACATTACTGAAGGTTTCATGATCCAGCTCGTGACCGTTGCAGAAACGCACATAGTCAAAGCCGCGCGAATAGCCGTATTTGGGCAGACGCATAGGCGGCGTATCATAAATAAGAGCGGTCTGAACCTCGCGGCACCACAGAATGTCCGTCAGCGTGGTGTCTTCAGGGTCAAGGGGTTTCCAGCCGCCGTAAGGCAGCGTGTAGCGCCCTGTCATCAACGCACGGCGCACCGGAATAGTGGGCAGACCTTCGCTGTAGGCGTTTTCAAACAGAAACCCTTCTTCCGCAAAGCGGTCAAGGTTGGGGGTTTTCACCTCGCTGTTGCCGTAGCAGCCAAGATAGTTGAACTGCAGCGTATCCAGCATGATGAAAAGGACGTTCTTAATTTTTCCGGAAGACATACTATCTATCCTGTTTTTGTATTAAGAGTTTTCTATACGTTTTCGGTTTGCAGCTTTGCGGCGGCGCGTACGGAAGAACCATCGCGGCGGCGCATGCCGAAACCTGTGGCAGCGCATAGGATAGAGAATACGGGCACAACCCAGTTAAGCAGCGCATACGGCGCAAACTCAAACGCGCTGACACCCAGCACACCCATAATGTAAAATGCATGAACGCTCCACGGCACCAGCGGGCAGCCAAGGGTACCGGCGTCTTCGCAGGTACGCGAAAGTACGGAACGGTCAAGTTCCTGTCTGTCGTACTCGCTAAGGAAAGCACGACCGGGAATGATAGCGGCCAGCATCTGGCTGCCGGTTCCCAGAAGAATGATATAAGCGGAACCAAGCGTTGCAGCCACAAGGCGTACAGGAGACTTGGAGCCGTGCAGCATGGCATCAAGCAAGACCTCAAGCACGCGGGCGCGCTCCAGAATACCGCCGAAGGCCATACCGGAAGTAAGCAGCAGGATGGTAGGCATAACAGACATCAGCCCGCCGCGGGAAAGCAACTTGTTAAGCTGTGCAGATTCGGTAGACGCCTTGAAGCCGGTGGTCAGCTGCTTGGCAAGAACGTCCAGCGGGGCACCCTGCACAAGGGCGATGATAAGCGCACTTGCAAGGCAAACGCCCATAACCGGCAGTACAGGATAGCGGCGGTATGCCAGCACGATCATCAATACGGGCGGAATGAACGCCACAGGTGACAGGTTAAAGCCTTTTTCAAGACCGGAAAGGATTCCGGCAAGGCTTTCCATGCTTCCTGCACCGGCCACGCTGTGGGTGGAGCCCAGAATAATGAAGCCGATAAACGCCACGATAGCGGCGGGAATGGTGGTCCACATCATGGAACTGATGTGCGTGAACAGCGGTGTTTCGCAGATGGTGGCGGTAATATTGGTGGAATCTGACACCGGAGACATTTTGTCACCGAAGTATGCACCGGAAACAATAGCGCCTACGGTCATTGCAGGCGAAAAGCCCATTACGCCGCCGACACCCAGAAGCGCCACGCCGATAGTACCCATGGTACCGAAAGAAGTACCCGTAGCGACAGATGCCACAGCACACAGCAGAAATGCCGATGCAAAGAAATACTCCGGCGCAATCAGCTTAAGTCCCCAGTAGATGATGGCGGGGATGGTGCCCGAAGCAAGCCATGCGCTGATGATCATACCGACCATTACCAGAATGGCGACAGCCAGCTGCACTCTGCCGAGCGACTCAAGCATGCCGTCCTGCAGGTCTTTCCATTTATACCCGATGGGCAGGCACATCATGCCTGCAAGAGCAACTGCCGCCAGCAACGGCAGAACAGGAGGCCGAACTCCGACAACAACAGTACCGTACAGGATCACGCCGACGGGCAGCAAAAAGCATAGTACCGCCCACAGCAGTCCCGGCTTCGGGCCGGCTTTGGCCTCAGGATTCTGGTTGTTCAACCCGCTCATTTCCTCTCCTCGCGATGTAATAAGTTGCGCAACTTTTCGCCGGTCTGGCTCGCATGCGTCCATGCAACCGGCGTCCGAAAGAGCCTGAGCACGACACCCTGCCGTGCATAAACATCCCCTGGCTCTGCTGCGGACATAATTTTCCTGCCTGTTTTCATTCAGGCTATGCCGCGTTCAGCAGCCAACATCCCCCGACATTGCCTGCAGTTCTCCGTCTCAAGTGTGTCCGCCGGACATTTTGTGATGCCCGGCACAAGCAGGCCATGCATAATGCAGGCACCTTGCGGTATAAAATCAGCATGTTTGGCTACCATGCGGCAGCCGCATGACATCATTGCAAACACGTATTTCCATGGTGCTGCGACCAGCTTTGCAGGCAGCATGTTCAATCACCCTAGCGGCTGCAACCAGGCTCGGCAGTCGCATTTGCGACATAAAACAAATATTTTGTGAAAAAAAGATCACAGGCGACACTCTCACAAAAATATGCACTCACACAACAGCATACTAATCGTATTTACTGAAAAAAGACTTCGCACGTTCAAAAAATTTCAGTACTGTAATGTATGGAGGACGTTCTCATGCGCAGGGCGATATTCACGTTACTTCTGTTACTTAGTGTTTCAGTGCTGCCGTTTCAGGTGCGTGCACAGGAACCGATGACTCTTATCTGCGACATATGGCCACCATATCAGACGCAGAAAAACGGGCATGTTAACGGTTTTTCCACCCTTGTTGTCACCACTGTTCTGGACAACATGAAAGCCCCGATAAAAAGCACCAGAGCCTTTCCGTGGCAAAGAGCACTCGAAATCATCCGGGCAGGGGACGCGCATATCCTGTTTTCAGCCAACTACACGCCAGCCCGCGAAATGTTTGCCAGATATCCTTCTGAGCCCATTGTGGAAAGCCCGTGGGTCATCTGGTCACGCGATAAGGAATTTTCCAGACCGGAAGATCTTAAGGGGCTGCGGATAGGCGTGGTCCGAGGATACAGCTATACACCGGAGTTCTGGGATTTCATCGAAACATACTGCGAAGTAGAGCAAGTTCACTCTGACGAGATCAATTTTAAAAAGCTCTCCATAGGCAGGCTCGACGCTATTATTGCAGAATACGGAAACGGCCTGCAGATAGTACGCAACCTCAAGGTATCAAATATCCGCCCGCTCAAGCACATAACTATCAAGTCTGACGGATTATACGCCATATTCAGCCGCAAGCTGGTATCAGAGGAGTTCGTCGTTTCTTTTTCCCGCCATCTCAAAGAATTTAAAGAATCAGAACAGTATCAGAAACTGTACAACTCATACTTCGCACTGGAAATGTAATTATAATCATAACGCTCGCTAGTTATTAGTGTACACTGTTATTCTGACCTGACAATGACAGGTAAAAGTAACCAAACTTCCTTATAGGGGGGAGTCATGACGACCAATATCTCCTTAAAACAAAAGATGATTGCCTTCTGCATGGCCATAGGTATCATTCCGTTTGCCGCAATGGAGAACAGTATCAGAAACTGTACAACTCATACTTCGCACTGGAAATGTAATTATAATCATAACGCTCGCTAGTTATTCGTGTACGCTGTTATTCTGACCTCACTATGGCAGGTAAAAGTAACCAAACTTCCTTATAGGGGGGAGTCATGACGACCAATATCTCCTTAAAACAAAAGATGATTGCCTTCTGCATGGCCATTGGTCTCATTCCGTTTGCCGCAATGGAGAACAGTATCAGGAACTGT
>NZ_JBKEBF010000021.1:0-181144 GCF_047973035.1 Oleidesulfovibrio sp. | reverse complement strand
CATAGCAGTGCAGGAACAAGCTGGCCTGTCGCGGGCATGGTTTACGCGCCTTGCCATGCTGCTTGGTTACAAGGTGGTGGTGCACGAATACCCGCCGTTCTGTGCCGGTTCACATGCGGGCGACATGTTGACCAACGGCGACTGGCAATGGGCATGGGGCGTAGCTGCTCCTGCCATTACCGAGCGCCGCTTCAGCGCAGGCCGCAGTGCCACGGGCGAGGCTCTGTCCACCTGGGGCGATCATTTACTGGAATGTGTTTTTCGCAGGCTGAAGCCAGCCCATACCGAAGTTCTTTTTTCATACGGAGGAACCAATGCACCGGATTGATTCACAAGGTGCCACCGCAGAGGGGCACTTTACCGAAGGTAATCCCACCATACCGGAGCCTGCCACAGTGGTCAGTGCCGACTGGCTGAACGCCGTGCAGGATGAAATTCTGAATGTGCTGGCAGAAGCAGACATACAGCCTGACAAAGCGAAAAATGCCCAGCTGAAAGAGGCTATTCTCAAGCTGGGACCGGAACGCTTCAAGGGCTTTTCCACCAATGGGCAGCATGCAGCTTTTGAAGGTGATCTGAATACGGTTGCCCATAACAGCCTGTATGCCTGCGATAGCGCCAAAGTGCAGAATGCACCGGAGCTGCCCGCCGGAACATGGGCCTTTGTACATACCATGGTACTGCCTGCCGATGCTGGCCGTACACAGTTGTGCTGGCCTGCTGATGACCCTGATCATCCCGGCTGGAACCGCCGCCGTACCACCACAGGCCAGTGGAGCGACTGGAAGGTGGTCGGCTCCGGCGATGCTGGCGTGCCGGTAGGTATGTTGTGCTTTTCCAGCACCGCCAGCCCGCTGCCCGGAACAGTGGCAGTCAACGTAAAGCAAAAGTTTGTACTGGGCACGTTTCCCCAGCTGGAAGCGTGGGTGCAAAGCTCAGGCGGCTATCTGGCAACAGAGGCGGAATGGGACGCAGAAGCCGCCGCACAGGAGGGCACCTGTAACAAGTATTGCCTGACGGACACGCATATTATTCTGCCTTGTTACAAGCATTACTTTGCGGCTGCGCAGGATGGTGTGGCGGGTAAGGCTGTGGGGGATTGGGCTGTTGATACCTTCCAGCAACATAAGCACGACTTGTCTGTATCGACTAATAACCAGTCAGGAGCAGCAAATGGTCCTTCCAACACAGGTGCGTTTAGTAACGGATGGCCTAATGCTGTTGGTGGCGCACTTGAATACCAAGGATTTGGCACACCCCGCGTGTCTAATGAAACACGCCCCAAAACCTCCTACCTCCTGCCCTGTATCAAAACCTATGACGTGACGGTAAATGCCGCTCAGGTGGATATGCAGGCACTGGCCGCGCAGGTGGCTGCTATTAACGGGAATAAGGTGGACCGTAGCGAGTGGACGCAAACCCATGCGGAAAGCGGCTGGCAGAAGCTGCCCAGCGGGCTGATTTTGCAGTGGGGATTTTCTGCCCAGAATGCTTTGGGCAGCTCTGTTCCGGTGGTTTTCCCCATTACATTCCCGAATCAATGCTTCTCGGTTGTTGTGCAGGCTAAAAACGATGCTCAATCAGGAGATCTGGACAACGGACCGCAAATTTCACAGGTCACAACAACTCAATTTGTTTCTTATAATCAGAACTATATCGGCGGGTCCGGTGCTCCGGAAGGCATATATTGGCAAGCCATAGGATATTAAAAGGAAACAGAGATATGCATTACAGCCCCACAACAAACGGCTTTTACCATCCCGCCATACACAGCACTAACATCCCCGCCGATGTGGTAGAAATAAGCTCCGCAGACCATGCGGCCCTGATGGCAGCACAGGCACAGGGTAAAATCATCCGGCCAGATGCAAACGGCTATCCTGTTGCTGTGACTCCCCCCCCACCGCCTGCCCCTACCCGTGCGGAGTTGTACACGGCAAAGCAGGCGGAAATACGCGACGGGGCAGAAACAATCCTGACCCGACTGGCTACCGAATACGGCGCGCTGGAGCGCCAGACATGGGATCAGCAGGCGGCGGAAGCCGATGCCCTGCAGGCGAATCCGGACGCACCCGCACCGCTGGTACGTGCCATTGCCGCCGCGCGTGGCATGCCAGTGGCAGACCTTGCCTCCCGCATCCTTGCCAACCGTACGGCATGGGTGGCTGTGTCGGGCCATGTAGTAGGCCAGCGGCTGGCCTATCAGGATGCGCTGGAGGCTACGGCCTCGCTTGCAGAGGATGCAGCTATTATCGCTATCCAAGCCATTGACCCGGTCTATGCACTTCCAGAGGGAGGGTAGCATGGCAGATATTTTGGATATGGCAACTGATGTTGAGCGTATGCAGCGCGAAGCTGCCATTGCCCTCGTGCTGTCCGGAAGAGCGGGGACATTCGCTGAGCCGGACGTAATCGACGGAGTTCCTTGCTGTCGTGAGTGCGGGGAACCCATTCCGGCGGCACGACTGGCCGCCATGCCTGGCGCAGCACTTTGTGTAGATTGCGCCAGAGAACAGGAGCAACATAATGTTTACTGATGCCGCTGCGCATACCATGCTTTCAGCCTTGGCTATTACTCAGGCGGGGCTGCACTCTGCCTATCCCGGCATTGATGGTTCTGCCAATGAGCTTTCAGGAGGGAGCTATACTCGTAAGTCTGTCACGTTGGGCGCTGCCGCTGCACGTAAACGTCAGCTGTCTGCATCCGTAACATTTGATGTACCTGCAGGTGCCAGTGTGGCTTGGCTTTCATGGCGTTTGGCAGACGGTACGTGTGTTGCCGTCTCTCCTTTGGGCAGTGCCGCATCCAAGCCGGTGATGACCGACCCTGCAACAGATACCATAACATGCGAGGCTCATGGCTTTAGCAACGGCCAGACTGTGGTTTTTAGCGGCACGATGCCCGCCGGCATTCAGGCGGGCGTTACCTATCATGTGCGTGATGTGACTGCCGACACTTTTAAGGTAGCTGCTACAGCAGGCGGCGCAGTTGTGGACATAACCGCTGACGGGGCTGCCCGCGTAAGCCGTATTATACCGGAAGCGTATAACGATGCCGGAACCTACGAACTGACCAGCGCCACGCTGGCTTTGGAATAACCGGTGCGCACGTATAAAAGCCCCATAACCAGCAGACAGGAAGAAGTAGAGCCGGGACGAGTCGAAACGTTCTTTTTTCCTGTTGCGGGGCTGTACGTTGGCGGTTGGACGGGGCGCGATCTGCGCCCCGTAGAGGATGCCATGCTGTGCATATGCCAGCCCACACAGCAGGAACATGAGGCGCTACTTTCCGCAGGGTGTATAGAGGTGACGGATGAGGCATGAATGGCAGGGAAGCTATCCCACCAGTTCAAACTGCCTCATCTGGGCATTGCGCCAAAGGAAGCGGCAAGGCGGAAGCATCAGGCTGGTTAAAGGCTCCCTTTACTGGTTGCCGCATTTTGTCTGGGTTGATTCTTCCGGGCTTAGCTGGGGGTATAAATCCAGGCGCATTATTGATTCAGACACGCAGGCCAAAGACTGGCGCATCTGGTTTCAGGGGCGCCCAATTCGTCATGTTCACTGCAGAGGTAAATAGATGGCCATCATTTTTCAGGATGACTTCGAGGGCAGCGCCGACGGGACGGAACTGTCGACTCATAATACCGGATGGCTCGAAAAGTATTCTTCCAGCGGCTACTCTCCGGCTTTGGAAGTTAGAAACGGCGCTGTGGTACGTACCGCTGCCTACACTGGGGAATATCAGGCCGGGGACGGCTCTCTCTATGCTTCCGGAAATTATGCTGTCGAAGCTGTCGCCTCCGTAGGAGACAAATCGGGAAGTCTGTACCTGCAGGGGCGCCGTACCGCCGGCAAAGGATATTATGCCCTTGTTTACAATAACGATGCGCAGGAAGTGTTCATCCGCAAGTCTGTAAACGGCACAAACACCGTTCTGGCCTCTGCTCCGTTCATTCTTCCTTCCGGTACGCAAAAAACGTTCAGGCTGGAGCTGGAAGGCAGTGCTCTCCGCTGTACGATTGATGGTGTTGCACCGTTTGGCGCAGTCACAGACACAGAACTTACAGAGGGGCCTGCCGGCATCGCCTTATGGGTTACAGGATGGCCGTTCGGCCTTGGAAGCCCTCACCTCACCCAATTTACAGTAGAAACATTGTCTGAGGCTATTCCCGTTGTCCAAGGCAGTGTTTCAGGGATGACCTTCAGCCGTTCTTCGGCTGCTGGGTGCAAGCAGGCCGGCAGCCAGTCTATCCTCCAGCCGGCCCTGTTAACTGCCGTATCGGGGAGTAAAGCAACAAGGCTTTATATACAAAATATTACCAGTCGCTTGTGCGTTGCTGCCGGCTTACGCCGCGCCGCGGGCACTGTGGAACAGTGGCTTCGCACTGTGACCGAAAGCAAAGGGAACAAGGCTTCACGAGGGATAGGTGCGGTCTTTGCCCGTATGAGTTGCAAGACAACAGGGGAAGGGCAAATACTGCAGCCAGTCAGTGGATATAGTACAACAGCCACGACATCAGCGGCCGTAACTCTTGGACGAAAAAAAGCCGTAGACGGAGCTGAATTGAGCCTTGTGCAGGATGCAGGGGCCGTTAGCGGAAAGAAGAAAACAACAGGATTAACGGCAAGCGATCTTTGGGGGCAGGTGTTGACTGCTCAGAGCGGGCTGAGTGTTTTTTGTCCCGCTCCGCAGCGTACACACGTTGCCCGGTACGGAAGCAGAACTCATTCGGCTCGTCACTATACACGACTGATAACCATTCCAGCCACGAGGTGATTATGTATCCGTCATGGCCCACAAAGCTGGCCGCAGAACAGCTTGATTATTCAGTAGACATTGCTTCCCGGCTGAGCGCCGGAGAAACAATAACAAATGTTACCTGGTCAGCAGACAGCAGCCTTGCCATTGAGCCGGAACCCGTAACTGGCCCACTGCTGACTGCCGTCATTTCCGGTGGCACTCCGGGCCATAAACACCCCGTCACAATTACGGTCCAAACAAGCTCCGGCAGAGTCCTCGCAGAAAGAGTCCTACTCCCCATTAATTAGCGCCGCAAACCTGTGCCGAATCGCGCCAGACGAAATGCCAAATCGCGCGCCGCCTTACAAACAGGGCTTCTGGTGGTCATATTGACCCGAAACAGCAAAAAATGCCTTTTAAAAAAAGGGTTACAGCATGTTAGCTGCAACCCTTTTGTTTTTCATGGTGCCGAGGGGGAGACTCGAACTCCCACGGGGGAACCCCCACTAGACCCTGAACCTAGCGTGTCTACCAATTCCACCACCTCGGCGCGGAGAGGCATATAGTCAAAAGTCTGCAGGGTTGGCAAGCGTTTTTTTGTTGTTCATGTGAGAATTTTTCCAATGCCTTCGCGGGGGCGCTGTTATGCTTGAACGCATGCGGCTTTTGGGGTAGCTATAGCGGTCTTCGGGAGGGGCTTCGCACCAGCAAAATTCCGGTCCTTTTCCGAGCAGAACGGGAACCCCATGCAGATAGCAAGACAGCTTCAGGAAATACCAATCGACCTTTCACGCGGTTCGTGTGTCACCATCGGCAATTTTGACGGTGTGCACAACGGGCATCGCAAACTGATAGGACGAATGATGGCAAAAGCCGCCAAAGCGCAGCTACCCGGCGTTGTGGTGACTTTTTGTCCGCATCCCTTGCGCGTGCTTGTGGGGCCGCACACTCCCGCCTTTATTACCGACTACGAAAAAAAGCTCGACCTTCTGGAAGCGCTGGGCGTAGACCTTACCCTGATGTTGCAGTTCACGCGTGAACTGGCCGCACTGGAGCCGGAAGAATTTGTCCGTACCGTGCTTGTGGAAGGGCTGAACGTCAAAGAGCTGATTGTCGGCTATGACTACTCTTTCGGTAAAGGTCGTAAAGGGCATTTTGAACAATTAGTTGAAATGGGCCAGAAATACGGCTTTGCGTGCGAGCGGCTTGATCCTGTCATTATCGACGGGGCTGTAGTCAGCTCTACCCGCATCCGCGACATGATAAAGGCCGGTGACGTGTGGGGCGTGCGCCCGCTTATGGACAGATTTTATGTGGTCCGCGGCAGTGTGGTACACGGCATGAACCGCGGCGGCAGGTTGCTGGGTTTTCCCACTGCCAACCTGCAGGTAAAGGACGAGCTGGTTCCCGGACCCGGCGTATACGCCGTTTGGGTGGAAGTGGACGGACAGGTCTACAAGGGAGTCACCAACGTCGGGTACAATCCCACATTCGGCAACGATAAGCTGAGTGTGGAAACTTACATTATGGACTTTGACCGCGACATCTACGGATGGGACCTGCGGTTGAATTTTGTGCACAGGCTGCGGGACGAACGCAAGTTTTCGGGCCTTGATGACCTGATGACCCAGATTCGCAGCGATGTGGAACTGGGACGGCAAATTCTGGCTTCTCCGGAAGCCCAGCTGTAGCCGCCTCAGTCGCTTTGTTTCGCGCCTTTTGTACGCCGTCCGGCAAATGCCGTGCGGCGCGGTGGCGTTTATGCGGTGTGCACCCGCCTGAAGCGCATCGCATGATAACAACCGGCAGACTGCCGGAACGGAGCGCGTGACCCCATGCTTCGGCCTTTTATACGACTCTGGGAAGAATACCTGCGCCTGTATCGTGGCGTTACTTATGTACGTATGCTCGTACTGGGCATTGTGCTGGGCATTCTCTCCGGCATTGCAGCCACGTTATTTTTTCTTGGCATTGAATATTTCAAGCATCTCGTTCAGGCTGTATGGGCTGGGTACAGCCTGCCTGCCCCTGCGGGTGAGGCGCTCTTTCATGGTGAAGCGGGTGAGACGTTCCGCCCGTGGGTCATTCCTGTTGCCACAACCACAGTGGCCTTTGTTACCGGCTGGCTGGTAAACCGTTTTTTGCCCGATAGCTTTTACGGCATGACAGATGGCACAGATGCCATGATCAAGTCGTTCCATCAGCAAAAAGGGGTAATCAAGCCTATTGCTCCGTTTATTAAAGGTATTACTTCCATTTTTACCATCGCTTCAGGTGGCAGCGCGGGGCGTGAAGGGCCGATTTCGCAGATTGGTGCGGGTATCGGTTCTTTTTTTGCGGATAAAATGGGCCTTACCACCAAAGAACGCCGTATCCTTATGCTTACTGGTGCAGCAGGCGGCCTCGGGGCCGTATTCCGCGCCCCGCTGGGCGGCGCGCTGACGGCTATCGAAGTTATCTACAAAGAAGACTTCGAGTCAGAAGCCATCCTGCCTGCCGTTATTTCTTCGGTAGTGTCGTATTCAATCTTTACGCTGGTGTTCGGTACCGACCCCATTTTCGGTATTCCGCAGTTCAGCTTCAGCGATATGCGTGAACTGCCGTTTTACATAATTCTTTCATTGGTATGCGCTGTTTCCGGCTGGATGTACGTAAGCACGTTCCGCTTTATCAAGTATTCCATGTTTGCCCGTATGCAGCAGAAAGTGGGCATCATGTGGACCATGACAGCAGGCGGCCTGCTGATGGGCCTTTTCGGCATGATGTACCCCATGGTGCTTTCCGGTGGGTACGGCTGGCTGGAGCAGGCCATTCTGGGTCAGATGACCATTACCACCATGGTGACCATTGTGCTGGCAAAAACGCTAGCCACTTCCATCACGCTGGGGTCCGGTATGAGCGGCGGCATGTTTGCCCCCGCACTGTTTGTAGGCGGTATGAGCGGCGGCATTGTGGGCTTTACCGCGCATAAATATTACCCCGATATCGTTACTCAGCCCGGCGGCTATGTGCTGGTAGGCATGGCTGCGTTTTTTGCAGGTGTTGCCAACGCTCCTATCGGACCACTGATCATGGTGTGCGAACTGACGCAGGGCTACGGACTGCTGGCCCCGCTGATGCTGGCATCCGCTATCTGTATTGTGCTGGGCAGGCGCTCTAACCTGTACGATAATCAGGTTGAGAATAAGTTTGAATCTCCCGCGCATATCAACGATTCCACCATCAACTTGCTGGAACAACTGAAGGTGTCCGATCACTTTACGCGTGGCAGGGTGACCATCCTTGAAGAAAGTGTAACGTTGAAGGGCCTTACGGATATTATTGCGGGAACCAATGAATTCTTCTTCCCTGTAAAAAGTGAAGAGGGAGAAATTACCGGTATTCTGTCCATCAACGATGTGCGCAGCCTGCTGTACGAAGAATGCCTGTTTGATCTGGTGCTGGTAAAAGACCTTGCGCGTAAACCTGCAACGCTGGAAGAAGGCGATGATCTGTATACGGCGCTTTTGAAGTTCGTTGATACCGATCTTGGTCAGATTCCTGTAGTGGATTCAACTAATCCACATGAAATCCTCGGCCTTATCAACAGGACAGATGTGTTTCAGGCGTACACCAAAACCTTGCAGAATCTGCGCGAAGACTAGCTTCATCATAAATAATAAAAAAAGCCCCCGCCTGCTGTTGCTATCGGCATGCGGGGCTTCTTTAGTTACGTAGTATCGTTAGCTGCGCAGCTCTTTAGTGTTTTGACAGCAGTGCAGTGGCTCAGGTCAACCGCCTCAGGCAAGCCGCAAACAGCCATTTTTTATGAGGATGTTACCATAAATGGGTCATGGTCCAATCGTTGTCTTTCATGGATTTATGGCATCCTACACAGCCCTTGGGTTGTCCTTCCGCCTGAACTTCACCTTCCGGAGAATACTTTGCCCAGAACCAGTCACCGGTGTCCTGACCATAGCCTTTTGATTTGTACATCACGGTAAACGCTTTCAGCAGATTGTCTGCCCCGTAATTCGCTTTCACCATAATTGTGCCGTATTGCGCCTGTCCTTTTGAAGCAAGGCCGATATTATTAACGAACAGAGCATGCATTGTGCCGTGCGGGGCATTGCCGGGTTGCATGCCGTTGTGCTCGTCAAACTGGCCCCATTGCGTGTAGGGCGACGTTTCGCTGATATAGGTCCACAGTGCTTTGCCTTCAGGCTCCGGTAACGAGTCCGCTACGCTGCTGACTACGCTGATGGTCATAATACAGATCAGGGCCGCCAGCGTCACGCTTATACAAAAACGGGGTGAGAGAATGGTCATGGCAATCCTCCGGTTAAATTTGGTCCAGAGTATACCGTGCAGCAAAACAGGATGAATTATATTTGAAAGAATGCCGATGTCACTTGCGTGGGGACGCTGCCGGAAGTCCGGAACAGAGTACGGGCTGGATTGGATGGTATCACGCCTGCTGTTTTTGAGTAAAGCTGAATAGAGTAAGATGCGGAATAGCAGCGTACTGAACGAAATTGTTCCCGCCACAGAGTGATCCACAGGGCAAAAGATTGCACTCCGACCAGAACAGGAACGGGCGCGGAAGTAACCGGCAATGCATCACTGCCTGCTGTAACTAAAGCTCAATGCCCAGATGTTTCATTTTCAACCACAGACGTTTTCTGGTTATTCCCAGAAGTTCCGCAGCTTGAATTTTTTTACCGCCTGTCAGTTCCAGCGCATGCAGGATACAACTGCGCTCATGTTCGGCAATGCTGTCCTCAAAGCCTGAACGTTCCAGCATGGGGCTGCGACGCGGAAGGAGCGGAGTGCTTTTTGGTGTCGGCGTATGCCTGCATTCTTTCAGGCAGCTCCGCTACATGAATAGTTTCGCCGGAGGCAAGCAGCACCGCGCGTTCAACGGTATTGCGCAGCTCGCGTACGTTGCCGGGGTACGGGTAGGAATAAAAGGCCGTGCGTGCTTCGTCGGAAAGATGCAGGTTGCGACCATGTTCGGCGCCGATTTTTTGCAGAAAGTGCGCGACCAGCAGTTCGATGTCATCGCCGCGTTCATTCAGCGGGGGTAGGGTGACGGGAACTATGTTGATGCGGTAATACAGGTCTTCGCGAAATTCGCCTTTTTCGATGGCTTCATGCAGATTCTTCGCAGTGGCAAAGACCATACGCACCTACACCTTGTGCGGGGTATTGCCGCCTATCGGAAGGTAAGCGGGAGGGGCGGTTCAGGGTATCACACTGGCTTTGCCCGAAGTCTCAGCCGCTGCGTAAAAAATGTTCAGCGGCGCTTCTTTTTACTGCTTCTGGTGTAGCCTTTGATCAGTAAAATGGAAGCATAATATGACACGCCGAAGACAACCAGCATCAGTACAACCTGCAGCAGAAAGTGTTCTTTGACTACCGGATGCCCTGACACCAGCATGTTGCCCATAAATACCAGTGCCGCCCATACGATAAGTTGCAGCAGGTGGTTGGTGTCGCGGATGACTTTGCGGCGGCTGCTCAGAAAAAAGCTGAGCAGCCAGACCACAACAAAAAGTATGACCAGAAGTTTGAACATGGTTATCCGGTAGTTCTTTCCGCGGCTGTTTCTGCGTTTACGTTGTCCTGGTTGTGGACAACCGCCAGCAGCCTGTCCAGCGCCTGCATGGGGCTGCTGTGCTGGAAAATATTACGCCCGATGCTGACGCCTGCTGCGCCGGCTTCCAGAGCGTTTTCCATGTGCTTTAAGAACTTGTCAAAGTCATGCATGGCCGGACCTCCGCCAACCAGAACAGGCACGGGGCAGGAGTCTACCGCACGGCCAAAGCTGTCCATATGGCCGGAGTACGGCACGCAGACCATGTCGGGGCCAAGCTCGCCCCCCAGACGCACGCAGTGCGCGATGAGCGACGGGTCAAGCTCCTGCACAATGTTGCCGCCGCGTGCCACAATTACCGCCATGACAGGCAGGCCGTGCTGATGGGCTTCTTCCGTGGCAATGCCGAGGTCTGTCAGCATGCGGTCTTCCAGCTCGTTGCCGATATTCACCTGTACTGCCACAGCGTCCGCACCGAGGCGCAATGCCTCGGGGATGGAACATACCAGCGATTTGTTCCATGCAGGCTGACCGTGGCGGGTACCGGCGGAAAGCTGCACCACAAGCTGTGTGGCGGTGGGGATTTCGTTAGCGTAAGCGCGTGCGGTGCCCTTGTTCAGCACCACGCCCTGTACCGGACGGTCGCCGATATCCGCCAGCAGGCCGGGGATGTTGTCCAGCCCGTGGATCATGCCTTCACCGGCACCGTGGTCTAACGGCAGCACAACTGCCCTGCCGCTGGGTGTCATGAAAAAGCGTTCAAGTTTGCGGATGGCTCCGATCATGAAATCTCCTGTATAGTCTTGTTAGGTTCCGCGTGCATTGCAAGCCAGAAACGAACAGAAATCAAGTGCTTGTTTTGTATGGCGCGTTTCGTTGCCGCTCCCTTCGTATAAGATAAGCGGCGGTTGTATAGTCATGGCGGGATTAGCGTTTTTTCTGGCTTCCAGCAAGGCAAGCTTGGCCGGCTGGTTGATGCGGGAGTGAACAGGCAGCAGGGTTTTAGGCTCCAGACTTGCTTCCCGCAGCGTGCAGATAAGATCCGGTAGACGTTCAGCAGGATACACACAGAAAAAACGTCCCTTGTTGCGCAGGGCAAAAGCTGATGCCGTAATAAAAACGTCCAGTGCGCCTTCTGTTTCAAATAAAGCTCTTGTGCGGGCTTCAGTTGCAGAGTGGCGCCCCTGATGCGGGCGGCGGTATGGCGGATTGGTGACCACAACATGGCATGACTCGGGCTGTACCGCCTGCGTCATGCGCAGGGTGGAAGCATCTGCGTGCACTCCGGTAAAGCGGGTTTCCAGCCCCAGAAGACATGCGTTCTGCCATGCTGCTTCAACCAGTTGCGGGTTTATGTCTATGCCGGTGCCTTTTGCGGCGGGGTTCAGCAGGCATAGCGCCAGCCCCACAACCCCGCAGCCTGTTCCGGTGTCCATAAACGTGAAAGACTTTGCCCGCGCAGGCGCTGCATCTTCCGGTTGGGCGGCCGCTGATGGACCTGCTGCCGTAAGGCTGGAAGCAGCAAAGCAGGCAAGCAGCAGAGCATCCGCAGAAAAGCGGAACGTCCCTGGCGGTTGGTACAGGCCGCGCGGAAAGTATTCTCGCGCTTCCTGTCCGGGTGAACCCTGTTGCGCTTCTGTCTGGTTTGTCATGCAGGTGGCCTTGTTCGCCTCTGGTTGTTCTGTGGTCAGAATAAAACTCTCCGGTGATGTATTCATACTGTAACGCAACAAAACTATAACACAGGTAAAACGTCGGGTTGTATTGCCGTGCGGGCATCATAAAAGCCTACCTTGCCCTACTCCATCAGACAAGAGGATACGTTGCGGCTATGTCGTCAAACGCTTTCTGGCGGTAGCGTATGACGGGACAGAAAGATTTGGCTATGAAACTGTTTTTTGCTAGCATCGCCAAACAACCGACACACGCTCTGACCGTACTTCGCGAGGAGCTTTGCTTTTTCACATGCTGCAAGGACAGGCTATTCATGAAGCAGTTTAGGGCCGACCTGCATATACATTCCCGTTTTTCCCGCGCAACCAGTAAAAAACTGAATGCCAGACACCTTGCGGCATGGGCAGCCGTAAAGGGGCTGGACGTGCTGGGCACAGGTGATTTTACCCATCCCGAATGGCGCGCCGAACTGGCCGAGCAGCTGGTGCCGGATGAAAAATCGGGCCTTTTGCGGCTGCGCGATACCGGCAATCTGGATGCGGAAATTCCAGTTTTTGCGGGTAAACCGCTTTCTTCGCGGGTGCAGTTTATGCTGCAGGCGGAAATAAGCTCTATTTACAAGCGTGGCGGCAAGGTGCGCAAAGTGCACAACCTTGTGTATATGCCCACCATGGAAGCCGCAGAGGCTCTTTCGCGCAAGCTGGAAGAGGTGGGCAACCTTGCCTCAGACGGTCGTCCCATTCTGGGGCTTGATTCGCGTGACCTGCTTGAAATGGTGCTGGAAACGCACCCCAAAGCCTTTCTGGTTCCCGCGCATATCTGGACGCCATGGTTCTCTCTTTTCGGCTCCAAGTCCGGTTTTGATTCCATCGAAGAATGCTACGGCGACCTTTCTTCCGAAATTTTTGCACTGGAAACGGGCCTGAGCTCTGACCCTGATATGAACTGGATGTGGAGCGCGCTCGACAGGTTCCGGTTTATTTCCAACTCAGACGCTCATTCCGGCGACAAGCTGGGACGCGAGGCTAACCTGTTCAGCGGCGAAGTATCTTACGATGGCATTTACCGTGCACTACGCGGCGAAGGGCTGGGCCACAGATTTATGGGGACTGTGGAATTTTTTCCCGAAGAGGGCAAATACCACATGGACGGCCACCGCAAGTGCGGTGTCATCATGGACCCGCGCGAAACAGCGGCCCGTGACGGCATCTGCCCTGTATGCGGCAAACCGCTTACTGTCGGGGTGCTGAGCCGCGTGATGGAGCTGGCGGACAGAGATGCACCGGAACGGCCTGTGGGCCAACCCGGTTTTGTGTCGCTGGTGCCGCTTGCCGAGATAGTTTCTGAAATAGTGGGTACAAAGCCCGGCACGCGTAAGGTACTGGAATTTTATGCCCGCGCCGTGGGCCGCTTTGGCTCTGAGCTTGGCATTTTGCAGGATGTGCCGGAAGAAGACCTGCGCACATTTTCTTCGCAACTGGCCGAAGGCATCGGCCGGATGCGACGCGGCGAGGTGGCCAGACAGCCGGGGTGCGATGGCGAATACGGCGTCATCCGCGTGTTTACCCAGCGCGAGCGTAACGAATTTCAGAAGGGCAAGATGCTGATGGATCTGCCCATGCCTTCTGCAGGCGCAGCTAAACCGTCCGGAAAGGACGAAGCTGAGGCTCAGCCATGGGCGCAGAGGGCAGAGAGGACCGGAAAATCCGAAGCAGGTGCTGAAAAGCAAACCTTACCTGCAGAAGAGCGGCAGGTTCCCGGTGCGGAAAATGTAGCCAGAAAAATTCTGGAAGCAAGCAAAGCCGCCGTGGAAGAGTCCGCTGATGATTTTATTTTTGAAGATGACGACTCTGCCCCGCAGAATTCCGCCAATGAGGCGCAGCAAAAAGCCATAGCCGCAGGCCCTGCGCCGGTTCTTGTATTGGCAGGTCCGGGCACGGGCAAAACCCGTACGCTTATCGGGCGAATCCGCAGGCTGATTGATGAGGGCGTGCCCCCACGTCATATTCTTGCTGTGACTTTTACCCGCCGCGCCGCCACTGAAATGGACGGGCGTCTGCTGTCAGAGCTGGGCGAAAATACGGCGTTGCCGCGCACGGACACCTTGCATGCGCTGGCCTTTGAATACTGGCACAAAGCGTATGATGACGCGCCGGTGTTGTTGTCGGAAGAAGGCGCAAGGCGCGTTTTTGCCGAGGCAAACCCGTCGAAGCCTGCTCAGCGCATCCGCGAAGCATGGGAGCGCATAGCCATCTGCCGCGAACGTATGTCCGTGTGTCATACGGAAGATGCGGAAATGCTGCACCGCTACGTAAAGCTTAAAGAATCATGGAATCTGGCAGACTACACGGATCTGCTGGAATTCTGGCTGGAACAGGTGAATAACGGCATCTATGCAAGTCCGTATGTACATGTGCTGGTAGATGAGATTCAGGATCTTTCACCGTTGCAGCTTACGCTGGTCCGAGCGCTTATGCCCGCTACGGGTGAGGGCTTTTTCGGCATCGGCGACCCTAACCAGTCTATTTACGGCTTTCGCGGTGCGCACGGGCAGGTGCAGGAGTTCTTCGGCGAGGCATGGCCTTCGTTGCAGGAAATCAGCCTGACGGAAAACTATCGTTCTTCACAGGCTATTCTTGATTTTGCCGGCGCCGTGCTGCCGGATGAAAAACCGCTGCATGCCGCACGTGAGCTGAAAGGGGACATCCGCCTGTTTGAAGCACCCACGGCAGAAGGAGAAGCCTCGTGGATAGCGGGGCAAATACGTGCACTTATCGGCGCAACCAGCCATTCTCTGGCTGACAGCGGCGCCGCACGCGCCAAGGGTGCCGTAAACGCAGAGGATCTTACAGGGTTGGAAGGGGAACTTGCTCCCGGTGATATTGCTGTGCTGGTACGCTTTAAGGCTGTAATCCCCGTCATCCAGCGTACTCTGGTGCGATTGGGCATTCCGTGCTCCGTGCCGGAAGCAGAAGCGTTCTGGGTGGAGCCTCGTGTGCAGAAGATTCTTTCCGCCGCGGGCCGCTTTCTGGGTATCGCCTACAGATCTGAGGAAGATGCCATTTCATGCCCTGACAAGGTTCTGGCTAAAGGGCCGCTGGGCGTTTCCGCCTATCTGCAGGACCTGCCGCCTTTTGATAACCTGTTCTGGCAGTCTTCAGAATTCAAACGGCTGGTGAAAGCCTATGATGAATATGGCGGCTGGGCGGGTTTGCTTAACTGGGTTCACCTGCAGACAGAGCTTGAACTGGTGCGCAGCCGTAGCGAAAAAGTACAGATTATGTCGCTTCATGCTTCAAAAGGGCTGGAGTTCAAAGCTGTGTTTCTGCCTGCGCTGGAAGACGGCATTCTGCCGTTTGCCGGTGCGGGTGTGCTGATGGGCAGCGTGGATAAAGATCGTATGAAAGCCGATGAGGCTGAAGAGCGCAGGCTGTTTTACGTGGGTATGACCCGCGCGGAGCAGGCATTGTTCCTGAGCCGCGCCGCACGCAGAGTGCTGTATGGTAAAGAGCTTCGTCTTAAGGAATCACGCTTTTTCAAAGGACTGCCTTTGAATGATTTGCGGCGCTCTACGCTGGTTGCACACCAGAAGCGTAAGGAAAAACAGCTCACTTTGATGTAGATGATTACGAAGAGCGTTGAAGAAACGGAATACGGACAGGCGTCTGGCTGATAAGCTCGGCGCCTGTTTTTTATGTTCAGGCTGCGACAGGTGACGTGTTGGCATGAGGCAGGCAGCAGGGAGAGTCTGGCCTGTGAGCCTGACCGGCACATTCTGTCTGGAGATTGGGCCAGAAGATTGACCGGATGATTGGACCAAAAAAATAGACTGGAAGATGAGGCCAGAGGGTGGACCGGAAGATTTTGCTGAAAGGATAGCCGGAGGGCTTGGCTGGCAGGTCTCGTTTAGCAGAAGTGTGTTGCGTTTCAGAACAGCGAATTTGAAATCTGCGGACGGCAGTTCAGGGTGCTGTTACACTGAAGGTGAAGCGCGGGCCATGCAGGCGAAAGGCCGCGTACTATCTGATTTGCCAGAGCATACTCAGGGGCAAGGCAGATGAAATAAAGCGGAGAGCTGGGGATAGCCTTGCCGCATATGGTGTTACAGTCTGTACAGGTAGCGTTCGTAAAATGATGATACCCGAGCTGCTGCACCGGCACTGATGCCGCAGTCTCGCAGCCTACAGTAAATGTGCAGAGGGTTAAGCCTGTGTTGTAGGAAAGTTTTGATATACCGCATGGTTTTATCCGTCCGTTACCGGGTGTCTCAAAGGCTGCTGAAATACTTTTCCGGTAGCCGCCGATGCAGAAATATGTGCAAGTGGTGTGCCTTGCACAGCTTTATGCAAAAGTGCGGACAGTTGGGACACCGCATTGTCCCACTGCGTGACTACTGTCGGAAAAACAGCGCCAGTCCTCAGGGTGCCTCCGCCTCCTTAGTAAGCTTATCGGCTGAAATCAAGTATGCCTCTAGATGAAGCCGACTTCGTCTATTGTAGTAACTAACTTATTAATGTTGATTCCTTATATGCTATGCAGGTTGTTTTGCGTATTTTGATGACTGTTTTTTCTTACTGATATGATTGCATAAAGTTTATTTTATCCAAAATTGCAGAAAGTATGCAGCCCAAAGCCTTTTTTGAACATGTGCAACATAACCTGCAAGCTGGTTTTATGTGTTCTTTCTATTTATGTTCAATCATTCTAGCTAGATGATGTTTTTTCCCAATGGCTGTTTGTGCTGATGGGCGCAGTGCAGTATACTCCTCTGTCCAAGGGCGTCAGTATGGCGCTTTACTAAAAGGGAAGTACGCTGATGGATTATTTTGCAGGCAGGCTTGGCGAGGGGCGCATACTTGCTGCACCTTCATGGGTGATACCGGCCGGAGTGGCGGAAAATTGTCGCTATCTTGCGGGGCGCGTGGATGAAGTAGGCCTGCTGTTTTTCGAGTCTGAAGCCTGTCTTGCCTACACGCATCAGGATCTGCCGCATGATCTTGCAGAGCTGCCGCTTCGCTGGCATGTGCATTTGCCTGTCGATCTGCCTTGGGGCGGACAAGGGGCAGATATTTGTTCTGCCGCGGATGATGGTGCCGCTGCGGCCCGCATTTGCACCATGCTGATGGATAAGGTGACTTTTCTGGGCGCGGGTCAGAATGCCGTTATGGGCGTTGTTCACCCTCCGGCGTTCTGCAGCGGCGAATATGCCGCAATTGCCCTGCAGGCTTTTGCAAAGGTATGGACGCAAAGCGGCAGAAATACGCGCGACATCCTGCTGGAGAATATCAAAGGGCAGTCTTTGCTGGACCTGAAGGATGTTGTACTAGGTTACGATATGTCGGTTTGTCTGGACACGGGGCATCTGCTGGCCTACTGTCAGCATGGGCTTTTGGGTGAACCGCATCTTATGCAACGAATACGCATGCTGCATCTGAATGCAGAAGTTGACGGTGGCAAACATGCACCTTTGACCGTCATGAATGATGAAGAACAGCAGCTGTGTAGAAAAGTACTTGCACTGGCTCCCCGTGACTGTATTGTGATGATGGAATTGTTCAAATGGCATGAAATAGAGGCGTCTCTGCCGCTGGTAGAGACGTGGCTGCAGGAGTCCGAAGGATGATACGCCTTGTTCTGGGCGGTGATAAGTCCGGTAAATCGGCCTTTGCACTGACGCAGCTGGAAGCCGACTGTGGCCCCCGCATACTGCTGGCTACAGGACAGGCTGCGGATTTTTCATTTCGGCAACAGATATTGGACCACAGAACGGCACGTGATCCGCACATCCCTGTAAGGGAAACAGGAGCAGACCTTGTGGCTGCCCTGCGGCAATCCGTAACGGAATACAAAGCCGTTCTTATAGATAGTCTTGATTTCTGGCTTTTTGCCTGTCGTGAGGCTGGCAGAATGCAGTATCAGGAAGAACTGGCAGAGTGTCTGAAGCAGATTACACGTGATGCACCTGATGCGATAATCACGTTTGTTTCCTGCGAGGCTGGTCTGGGGGCTATCCCCGCAAGCAGCGCAACACGCCTGTTTATCAGAGAACTGGGAAGCATCAACCAGATGGTGGCGGCCTGTGCCGACGAAGTATGCCTGATGGTTGCCGGACTTCCCGTGTATCTTAAGAGGCACTAGATGTCCTATTTCAGAAAGCTGGAGCCCGGCCTTTCAAGGCTGCTTGAACTATTTTCGCGCGATGAACGGTGGCTGATTGTCATTAACGCCGACCCTGATGCTATGGCTTCTGCCATGGCGTTGCGGCGCATCATGATCCACCGCGTGGCGGACGTGGGTATAGCCCATGTTAATACCATTTCGCGCCCCGACAATCTGGCCATGGTCCACTACCTGCATATTCCCATGGTCAAGTTCACCCCTATGGTGGCGGCGCAGTATGACCGTTTTGCCATGGTGGATTCGCAGCCGCACCATCACCCGGGATTTTCCGGCGTGCACTATTCGGTGGTGTTCGACCATCATCCGTTGAGTGAAGAAGACCCCGTTATTGCCGACTTTAAAGACTTGAAGCCGGAGTACGGCACTTGTTCGACCCTGATGACGGAATACTTGTACAACCTGAAAATCCGTCCCGGAAAACTGCTGGCAACTGCGCTGCTGTTCGGCATTAAAACCGATACCAACAGCTTTGAGCGCGAATCCTGCGATATTGATATCCGTGCGTTCAGGTATCTTTCAAAATTTGCCAACCACCAGCTTTTGTCTCGCATTGCGCGCAGTGAATTCCGTCTTGAATGGCTGGACTATTTTTCACGTGCATTTACCAGCCCGCATAAAGTGCGTTCGGGCCGTTACGTGTATGTGGGAGAAGTCGATAACCCCGATGTTCTGGTGGTTATTGCCGACTTTTTCACCCGTGTGCATGAAATACGCTGGGCGGTTGTGGCAGGTGTGTACAAAGACACCCTTGTCGTTATTTTCCGTGGTGACGGCATAGTGCGTAACCTCGGTGATGTGGCCAAATATCAGTTCGGGGACATCGGCTCTGCCGGTGGACACAGGACTATGGCCCGTGCCGAGATTCCGCTTTCTAAACTGGAAGGTAAAGACGCCGAGATGTTTGTCTTTAAGCGTCTGGTAAGCCCCAGAAAGCGTCCTAAAGTAAAAGAAGAAAAACCGGTAGAAGCTGCTGTGCCGAAACCGGATGCTCCGAAACCTGAAGCCCCGAAGCCGGAAGGTTTGGAGCCGAAAACGAAAGCGGAAGAGCCTCGGAAATAGCCATGTGCACGACCCTGACAGGGGTGCGGCAGGTTTATATTGTTTCGGAATTTTGTTCTGCTTCAATGAGGCGTTTGTCAGATATTTATGAGAAAAGGCAGTCCTTTGGGACTGCCTTTTCTGTTATGGGATTGCAAAGGGGCATGAAGGGTATATTCAGATTCAGACTGCGGCTTCTCCCGTACGTACCCGTACAGCCTTGGAAACATCCTGCACAAAGATTATCCCGTCGCCTTCGCGTCCTGTGTAGGCACCGGTTTGCAGAGCAGCCAGAGCCTCTTCTGTCTTATCCGCCGGTACTCCCACTTCAACGCGTATCTTTTTCAGTAAGTTCACCTCTGTCACTACGCCTCGGTATGTCTCGGTAAAACCCTTCTGCTGTCCGCTGCCAAGGGCATTGGTTACGGACATTGCATAGATGCCCTTGGCGTATAGCGCCTTTTTTACCGTAGAGAGCATTTCGGGACGAATATAAGCGATAAGCAGTTTCATAGTATGATTCCTCCTGTGTTCCGCTATTCCACGGTAAAGATCTGGAATCCGTTGTAGGATTCAGCGCCGTGTTCCGTAATGTCCAGACCTTTCAGTTCTTCTTCTGCGGTTACACGCACACCGAAGAATACTGCTACCAGCTTAAAGACGATAAGCCCCATGCCGAATGCCCACAGGAACACGGCGCCAACGCCTATGGCCTGCGTCATCAGCTGCGAAGTTCCGCCACCATAAACAAGCCCTGTGATGCTGCCGTATGAAGGATGAGCCAATACACCTACCAGCAAAGTGCCTAGTGCGCCGCATACGCCGTGCACGGATACTGCGCCGACAGGGTCGTCCACCTTCAGCACCTTGTCCAGAATCTCGATGGACAGCACCACTACGAATCCGCAAATAAGGCCGACCATGATGGAACCAGCAGGGGACAGTTCGTAACAACCTGCCGTGATGCCGACCAGACCTGCCAGTGCACCGTTCATGGTGATGGATGCATCAGGTTTTCCAAAGCGCATCCAGGCAGTAAGCATGGCGGCAACGGTTCCGGCACAGGCGGCAAGGCTGGTGTTTACGGCAATGTAGCCTATGGTTCCGTCCGCAGTGGTGGTGGAGCCGGGGTTGAACCCGAACCAGCCGAACCACAGGATGAATACACCAAGCGCGGCCAGCGGAATGTTGTGGCCGGGGATGGCCCGTGCGGTGCCGTCCGGGCCGTATTTGCCGGCACGTGGGCCGATGATGATTGCTCCCGCAAGGGCTACCCAGCCGCCTACCGAGTGCACAACTGTAGATCCTGCAAAATCTGCAAATCCCAGTCCTTCAAGCCATCCGGCGTTACCGGCAAGGCCGCCCCATGCCCAGTGGCCGGATATGGGGTAGATGAGGCCGGTGACCACAATGGAGATGATGATGTAGCTTTTGAATTTTGCCCGCTCGGCTATGCCGCCGGATACAATAGTGGCTGCCGTTGCCGCGAAGACAGACTGGAAGAACCAGAATGTCAGTGTCCATAACCCCTCTTCTGTGGTTGCATCTGCATTGCCAAGGGCGAAATCGGAGGTTCCTAAAAGCCCACCTGCATCTGCGCCGAACATCAGCGCATAGCCCACCAGAAAAAACACCAGCGACCCTGCGGCAAAGTCCACAAAGTTTTTCATCAGGATGTTTCCGGCATTTTTGGCGCGGGTGAAACCGCATTCGACCATGGCGAAACCGGCCTGCATGAACATGACCAGAATTGCCGCAACCAGTGTCCAGAGGATGTTGCCATGCTGCTGGCTGAGCATTGCCGGGGCTTCATCCGCCATGGCGGGAGAAGCGGTAAACATAATGGCAAGCGCTAGCCATAGTGCCGGAACGTGCGGCACGCGTACCGTCGGGTGACGGAGATTGAGAAACGGTACAAACATGGAAATCCTCCTTTTGGGCATTGCCCGTTGATGTGGCGATGCCTGTTTAAGAGCAAAAGAAGGGCCAACTTGTGTAACACAACGTATATTTTGAAGAAAGTTTATTTTTCCGCTTTCATGTGTGTTTTTGTTTTGGTGCTAAATTTACAAATATGCATAAAAAGTAATTTCGTATATAACAAAAATGTAAATTAAATAAAATTTGACACTGTAAAAAAGATGAAAAAAATACAAAAAAGTGGATTGACAATTGCGACTACACCTGAGTAGGTAAACGCATGCATCGGAATTCCGGTTGCTGAATACAAAGTTGAGGACGTAGCAAACGCAATGAAGACCCAGACTCCCGCCATATCTTTTGTGTACTTTTGGTACTACTTTTTTGGCTATGGAAGCGTCCGTGGTCTCTTTGGTGCTGCGTAGCAGCCGGAATACCAGAAAGGTAGACTGAACAAGGGCCGCGGGCGAAAAGCCGGCGGCCCTTTTGTTTTGGTCGCAGGTACCGCGGCTGAAACATCGAGCAGGAGGACAGCTATGTTGCTTGGAAAAAGTGTGCGCCTTGAACGCATAGTGAATCGAAACACAGGAAGGGCCATTATCGTGCCCATGGATCACGGTGTAAGTGTAGGCCCCATCTACGGTCTGGTTGATCTGCCCGGAACGGTCAACAAAGTTGCAGAAGGCGGCGCGGATGCGGTTTTGATGCATAAGGGGCTACCCCGTTGCACGCATCGCGGGTATGGTAAGGACGTCGGACTTATTGTGCACCTTTCGGCCAGTACTTCCGTTGCTACTTTGCCCAATGCCAAATCGCTGGTTGCCACGGTGGAAGATGCTCTGCGTCTTGGCGCGGACGGTGTGTCGGTTCATGTAAATCTGGGTGACGAAACCGAGCGGCATATGCTGGAAGATCTGGGACGTGTTACCTCGCGCGCCATGGAGTGGGGCATGCCTGTCATCGCCATGATGTACGCCCGCGGTCCCAAGGTGGAAAACGAGTACGATGCAAAAGTTGTCGCGCACTGCGCCCGCGTTGGCATGGAACTGGGTGCTGATCTTGTCAAAGTTAACTATACCGGAGACATGGACTCGTTTGCAGATGTATGCGAAGCCTGCTGCGTTCCTGTTTTGATTGCCGGTGGCCCCAAGATGGACTCCACCCGTGATCTTGTACAGGTAGTGCACGATTCTGTCCGTGCAGGCGGCGCAGGTTTGTCCATGGGGCGCAATGTGTTCCAGCATGCCCGTCCTGATATGCTGATGAAGGCGCTGCACGGCGTTGTGCATGCAGACTGGGATGTAGAGCAGGCCATGGAAGTGCTGGAAGGCACAGAGTAGTAGTTTTTTTCGCAGGAGAGGAAGCGAAATGCATATCGGCAAGAGTATTCGGATGGAGCGGATTTTTAACAGAACAACAAACCGCACCATTGTTGTCCCGCTGGATCACGGCGTGAGTGTAGGCCCTATCGACGGTCTGGTTGATATGCGGCACACGGTTAATCAGGTAGCCGAAGGCGGCGCGGATGCCGTACTTATGCACAAAGGCCTTGTGCGATGCGGCCACCGTGAAGGCGGTCGGGATGTAGGACTTATCGTACATCTTTCCGGTTCTACGGGAATCTCTCCTATTCCCAACTCCAAGACTCTGTGTGCCTCTGTGGAGGACGCCATCAAGCACGGCGCAGACGGGATTTCTGTGCATGTGAATCTGGGCGATATGAACGAGCGTGAAATGCTGGGTGATCTTGGCCGAGTTTCCGCCATTGCGGCAGAATGGGGTATGCCCCTGCTGGCCATGATGTACGCCCGCGGGCCGGAAGTGAAAGACCCGTACGATGGCAAAGTGGTGGCCCATTGCGCCCGTGTTGCGGTGGAACTGGGCGCAGACGTGGTCAAGGTGCCCTACACCGGCGACATGGATTCGTTTGCACATGTGGTTGAGGCCTGCTGCGTGCCTGTGGTAATCGCCGGCGGTCCCAAACTGGACTCCACCCGCTCGCTGCTTCAGATTGTGCATGATTCCATACGTGCAGGCGGCGCCGGTCTTTCCATCGGCCGTAATATCTTCCAGCACGAACGCCCGCGCGAACTGGTCAAGGCGTTGCGCGGTCTTGTGCATGAAGACTGGGATGTTGAGCAGGCACTTGAAACCGTGGGCGAAGCGTAATCCGTCCGGAGACTTAGAAAAATGAAAAATGTACTTTTCCGCTGTGTGCCCTACGACAAGGGGGCGGTGACTCTGGCGCTGGAATCCGGCGTGGACGGTCTTGTCGTTCCCGCAGAGTATGTGGATTCCGTGGCTTCGCTGGCTCGCTGCTCCGTTGTGGCAGACGAAGAAATGCCCTGCATCCTGCTGAAGGCAAAGTCCGACGAAGAGCAGGTGGCAGCAATGCTGAAGCAGGGCAAGAATGTGATTCTGGCACGCGGCTGGGAAATCATCCCTGTAGAAAACCTGCTTGCAGAATCTGATAACGTGGCCGCAGAGGTTGCATCACTGGAAGAAGCGCGCCTTGCCGCAGGCATTCTTGAGCGCGGCGTGACCACTGTGGTGGTTAATGCTGACGGCGTGGCTGACCTGAAGGAAATCGTGAAAGAGCTTAAATTGTCTCAGGGGCGGATTGACCTGATGCCTGCCACGGTAACACAGGTGCAGAGCGCAGGTCTTGGCCACCGCGTATGCGTGGATACGATGTCGCTTATGCGTACAGGGCAGGGCATGCTGGTAGGTAACTCCAGCGCTTTTACTTTTCTGATCAACGCGGAAACAGAACATAACGAGTATGTTGCCGCCCGTCCGTTCCGCGTTAACGCAGGTGCTGTACATGCCTATGCAGTGATGCCGGGTGACAGGACCACCTACCTTGAAGAACTGGGTGCAGGAACTGAGGTTCTGGTTGTGGATCATACCGGAGAAACAGGCATTGCCACTGTTGGCAGGGTAAAAGTGGAAGTGCGCCCCATGCTTCTGGTTCGTGCCCGCGTTCAGGGGCCGGACGGCAACTGCGCAGAAGGCGCCGTATTCCTGCAGAATGCCGAAACTATCAGGCTGGTACGGCCCGACGGCAGTGCTGTGAGCGTGGTTTCATTGAAAGAAGGCGATGAAATCATGGTGCGCACAGATGTGGCGGGCAGACATTTCGGCATGCGTATTACCGAAGATATAAGGGAAGACTAGCCATGGGCCTTTCAGACCGGACACAACAGCGTATGCAGGGTGTGCGTGAAGAGATTGACGCACTGGACAGCGATCTGCTGGAACTGCTTAACCGCCGTGCTGAGCTTAGTCTTGAAGTGGGGCGCATCAAGCGCGATGACCCCGGCGTAATATTCAAGCCCTTCCGCGAGCGTGACGTGCTGGAAAAGCTGCGCACCAACAGTCGCGGTCCCTTACCGGAAGAGCATCTGCGCTCCATCTACCGTGAAATTTTTTCATCTTCCCGCAGCCTGCAACGACCCCAGCGGGTTGCCTACCTCGGGCCTGAAGGGACGTTCTCCTATTTTGCCGGTATCCAATTTCTGGGGCATTCAGTAGAATATCTGCCGCAAAAAGACCTGCACGGAGTCATCCGCTCTGTACACGCCCGCGAATGCGAACTTGGCGTGATTCCGCTGGAGAATTCGTTGCACGGTACGGTAGGGCAGAGCCTCGACCTGTTTTTGCGGTATGAGGTGTTCATCAATGCGGAACTTTTCTGCCGTATCAGCCATTCCCTGCTGACCGGAGAAAAGCGTCTTGCAGATATCACCACTGTATATTCGCATCCCCAGCCTCTTGCCCAGTGCGGCGAGTGGTTGCGGCTGAATTTGCCAAATGCGCGCATCATTCCCACGGAGTCGACGGCTGCCGCCGCGCGCCGTGTATGTGATGAAAAAGGCGCTGCCGCTATCGGTCACGGTAATCTGGCCGAACGGCTGGGGCTTACCGTGCTTGCTTCCGCCATTGAAGACCAGCCGGACAATTGGACGCGGTTTGTGGTTGTCGGCCCTGTGCCTGCTGATCAGGAAGGCCGCGACAAAACATCCATGCTGTTTACGCTGCCGGATAAATCAGGTTCGCTGGCGCAGGTGCTGAACATCCTTGCGCGCGAAGGCATCAACATGAAAAAGCTGGAATCGCGCCCTCTGCGCGGTGAAAAGTGGCAGTATGTCTTTTTTGTGGATGTGGAATGCGACCTCGGGCACGAAGATTATCAGCAACTGGTAGACGAACTGAAGCATGCCTGCCACAGCCTGCGCATTCTGGGCAGCTATCCGGCCGGACAATATTTCGACGTGGCCCGCACGGCAGATGCTTCGGACACGATAACGGCAGAATAATTCCAAGTACTGTCAGGCGAATTTTTCACAGCATATCGGGCACGCTGCTAGTTCGGATTAATCTGGTTTTTTTCCGGCCGGGCAGCCAGGTACAACCCGCATCCGTACACACCGGTAAACTCATCGGACGACGTAACCCACGGCGCACACGCCCTTTGCACGGGGCACGCAGCATACATGTAGGACACAAGATTATGAGCAGCAAAACAGTGACGGCTCCGGCTTCCAAATCAGTATCGCATCGAATGGTCATAGGCGCGGCTCTTGCCGCCGGAACATCCACTTTGACCAACGTGCTGGAAAGTGACGACCTGAACAGAACCATGGACATCATGCGCACCTGCGGCGCGGATATTGTGCGGCAGGCTGAAGGTGTCTATACGGTGCGCGGTGTGGCAGGCACTCCGCGCGGCGGTTCCAGTGAACCTGCGTCCTGCTATGTGCATGAATCCGGCACTACCTGCCGCCTGATTACGGCTGTTGTTGCGGCGGGACTGGGTGCGTTTCGCATTCACGGTGCACCGCGTATGCATGAGCGGCCCATCGGAGAACTGGTAAATGCGTTGCGCATGGCGGGCGTGGAAGTACGGTATGAGCAGCAGGATGGTTACCCCCCGTTGGTTATAGATACGCTCGGGCTTTCCGGCGGCAGCGTGACCATCGGGCTGGACGAGTCCAGCCAGTATCTTTCCGGCCTGTTGCTGGCAGCGCCGCAGGCACGCAGCATGACCGTTAACGTAGGCGGTTCAAAGGTTGTCTCGTGGCCCTATGTGGGACTGACCCTGCAGGCTATGGAAGATTTCGGTGTGGCTTTTACTGTTGAGGTTAAAGGTGATGATGACCGCTGGGCCAAGGCTGACTGGCGTACGATCACCGATATTCTGCCCGGTAAAGTTCGTTTTGTTGTGCCGCCCGGTATGTATCGCGCGGGAGAATATACGGTGGAAGGCGACTGGTCCAATGCCTCGTACTTTCTTGCCGCCGGTGCCGTGGGCGATTGTCCGGTGACGGTACGCGGTCTGCGCCGCGATTCTATTCAGGGCGACAGAGCCATGCTGGATATTCTGCAACGTATGGGCGCAAAAATTTCATGGGACGGCGATGCTGTGACCGTATCACCTGCGCCGCTTACGGGTATTGAAGTCGATATGGGCCATTGTCCGGATCTTGTGCCTACCGTGGCCGTGGTGGCTGCTTTTGCCAACGGGCCGACCACAATTGCCAATGTGGCGCATCTGCGTATCAAGGAATGCGACCGGCTTGCTTCCCCTGCCAATGAACTGGCCCGTGCGGGCATCAAGGCGGCGGTATTCGACGACGGCATCATGGTGCATGGCGTGGGCAAAGAGCATATTGCCATTGCCCACGAAACGGTATTTCAGGCGTACGGCGACCATCGCATGGCCATGAGCGCGGCGATATTTGAAATGACGGGTGTGCCTGTTGCCGTGGATGACCCTGAGTGCGTGGGCAAGTCGTTTCCTGCCTTCTGGAAGCAGTGGAAAAAGGTTTCGCCATGCGCATAAAAAAGGCTGCGATTGTAGGAGCCGGTGGACGAATGGGGCAACTTTTTTGCGCCCGTGCCCGTGCCGCAGGCGTTCAGATTGTCGAGCTTGATCAGCCTCTTACGCATGGTATGCTGGAGCAGGGCATAGCCGGTGCTGATATGGTGCTGCTATGTATTCCTGCTGCGGCGCTTGACAAAGTAGTGGAAGGCATGTCAGGTATTCTTTCAGGTAATCAGATATTGGCAGATATAACTTCAGTAAAGGTTCTTCCCATGCAGCAGATGCGAAAGCATTACAGCGGGCCCGTAGTGGGCACACATCCTTTGTTCGGGCCGTCGCCCGCACAGGGTGATTCGCGTGTTGCTGTGGTGCCAGCCGGTGGTGACCATGCAGATATGGAAGCCTGCGCTGCTGTGGAAGAGTTTTTTATCCGTATGGGCTTTGACCCGTTCCGCACAACGGCGGACGAGCATGACAGTGCGGCCGCACGCATCCAGAATCTTAACTTCATCACCTCTGTGGCCTACTTTGCCACTCTGGCGCATGATGAGGCCATTACCCCGTTTCTTACCCCTTCTTTTCGCCGCAGGCTGGATGCCGCCCGTAAAATGCTGACCGAAGACGCAGAGCTTTTCGAAGGTCTGTTTGAGGCCAATCCCTATAGTCAGGACGCTGTTCGTGCGTTCCGTGCCATTTTGAACCATGCCGCTGCCGGTGATGTTGACCTGCTCGTTGATCGCGCCGGTTGGTGGTGGCGTACCTCAGACCATAGGGGAGGTGCGCCCTCGTAGCGCATGGCAGCACTGTAAGTGCACTATACTGGTTTCTACCAAGGCCGCATCCTCCCCGGGGATGCGGCCTTTTGTTTTTACGTTGTGATTCACTGCAAAGGAGCGACTTGAAATGAACATACCTCTTAAACAGACAGCTCGCTGGATAGCAGCGGACGTGCAGACACCCATCAGTCTGTTTCTCGGGCTGGTGGGCAACGGGCAGGGCATTTTGCTGGAAAGTGCCGAGGTTGACGGTCGCTGGGGCCGTTACAGCGTAATCGGTTTCAACTTTCTGCTGCGGCTGGGCTGCAAGGACGGCAAGCTGGCCGTTGCTTCGCGCGATGCGCGGCTTGACTGCCTGAAGGAATACGAAGGGATGGACTTTATGGACGGGGTGCGCGCCGTACAGAAGGCCATCGATATTACCCCCGCGGAAGGTTTTGAAGATCTGCCATCCATTACCCGCGGACTGTATGGCTACTTCGGTTACGGCGTGGCGGGGATGTTCGAGCCCAAGCTGCAATCCGTGCTGCCGCCGGAAAGTGCGGAAGCCTGCCTTGCGCTGCCCGGTACCGTGGTGCTTGTTGATCATCTGTATAACAGGCTGTGCCTGCTGAATCTGGCAGAAGGCTTTGTTATCCGCATGGACAGGGACGCTGTGGACAGAAAGCCGGAGAACCCTGACGTGGGGCCGGTTGTCAGTGTGCCGGACAAAGCATCGTTTATCCGCAACGTTGAAAGGGTGAAGGAGCTTATCCGTCAGGGCGAAGCTATTCAGGTTGTCATTTCCACACGGTTTCAGGCGTCGTTCAAGGGCGATCCATTTGTGCTGTATCGTCGCCTGCGTCAGATCAATCCTTCACCGTACATGTTTTTTATGCGCCTGCCCGGAGTGAGCGTGCTTGGCTCGTCACCGGAAGTGCTGGTGCGTTGCCGCGGCGGAGAAGTGCAGGTGTGTCCCATTGCGGGAACCCGCCCCAGAGGCGTGGACGAAACAGAAGATATGCGCCTTGCGGAAGAATTGCAGAACGATCCCAAGGAGCAGGCCGAGCATGTGATGCTGGTGGACCTCGGGCGTAACGACCTTGGCCGTATCGCGCAGGGCGGCACTGTTTCTGTGGAAAAATACATGCAGGTCGAGCGGTTTTCGCATGTCATGCACCTGACCTCGTACGTCAAAGCGAAACTTGCAGAAGGCAAGGATGCGCTGGATGTATTGGGAGCCACCTTCCCCGCAGGCACGGTAAGCGGCGCACCGAAAGTCCGTGCCATGGAAATCATCTCCGATATGGAGGGCCTTGCACGGGGGCCTTACGCAGGGGCCATCGGCTGGATAGGCCTTGATAAGGACAGCGTGGACATGGACACGGGGATTCTCATCCGTTCCATGTGGGTGCGCGACGGCATGGTCAGCTGGCAGGCAGGTGCGGGCATTGTTTACGACTCTGTTCCGGAAAAGGAATGGGAAGAATGTCAGAACAAGGCAAAGGTAGTACGGGCGGCCATTACCGGCGCACACGGACTGGGCGAGACAGGAGACTGCGATGTTTTTGCTTATCGATAACTACGATTCCTTCACCTTTAATCTGGTGCAGGCGTTCTACAAAGCGGGGCTGAATCCCGAAGTGCGCAAGAACGACGATTTTGAGTTGCTTTCGCTGGCAACGGATGATCGTCTTTCTATGGTGTGCATTTCTCCCGGCCCCAGTCATCCGGTTAATGCCGGACAGTGTCTGCAGTTTCTGGATTTACTGCCAAAACATATTCCTGTGCTGGGTGTGTGTCTGGGGCATCAGGTGCTGGGCGCATATGCCGGTGCCACCGTGGAAGTGGGCCCCCGCATTATGCACGGCAAGTCGTCGCTGGTTATGCATGACGGTTCGGAACTGTTTGCGGGTCTGCCTGCCCCCATGACGGTAGGGCGCTATCACTCGCTGACGGTACGGGCGGAAGAAAAGCCGGATTTGCTGGAGATTACCGCCACATCTGATCCGCTGACAGATGACGGAACCGTGATGGCTATGCGTTACCGCGACAGGCCGTGGATGGGCGTCCAGTTTCATCCGGAGTCTGTGCTGACGCCGGAAGGCGAAACGCTGCTTGCGAACTTCTGCCGCATGGCAACGGCTCAGGCGGGGCTTCAGAGCGCGTAGTCCCGTTATGCGGTGCGTCAGGCGCAGATTTGCCCCTCTGCGAGTTTTGTACGCGGGGTTGGAAAATACAAGCCTTTGTCGGTGCATCCGGCGGAAGCACAACAGCTAGCCCGCTCCGAACGCAAAACGACATAACGATAGAAAACCGACACATTATATATGGAGAACACCATGCAGACTGCAGAAATACTGGAAACCTTGGCCGGAGGAGGCGCGTTGCCGCCTGCTGCGGCACAGGCAGCTTTCGACAGGCTGATGTCAGGTGAAATGTCTGCGGCACAGGCGGGCAGCTTTCTGATGGGCCTGCGCAGCCACGGCGAAACGCCGGAACTGGTTGCAAGCGCCGTTCGGGCGGCGTTGTCCCATGCCCGCCTTGTGGAAGGGCTGGACTTTGACCGTATCGACATTGTCGGCACTGGCGGAGACGGAAAAAACAGCTTCAATTGTTCAACGGCAACGGCTCTGACTCTGGCCGGAATGGGCTACAAAGTCATTAAACATGGCAACCGCGCCGTATCGTCCACCAGCGGCAGCGCGGATGTTGTCGAAGGGCTGGGGCTGCCTCTTGAAACCGCACCCGAAGATGTGCCCGCCATGCTGGCTGCCCGTAATTTCGTCTTCCTGTTTGCGCCGTTTTACCATCCTGCTTTCAAGCATGTGATGCCTGTGCGGCGTGAGCTTGGCATCCGTACTCTGTTTAACGTGCTGGGACCGCTGCTGAACCCCGCACGCCCCACACGCATGCTGCTGGGTGTTGCCAGACCGGAATTGCTGCGCACCATGGCCGGTGCACTGCAACTGACTGGCGTTGCCCGCGCGGCAGTGGTGCACGGGGCAGGCGGTTATGACGAACTGACCACCATGGGTCCTGCCGGCGTGGTGCTGCTGGAAAACGGTAAACTGCGTGAAACATCCATTGACCCCGCAGAGTTCGGTTTTGCCACGTGTGCACCGCAGCAGCTGGAAGTGCACGATAAAAGCGAAGCACTTACCATTATGCGCCAATTGCTGAACGGGCAGGGGCCTGCCCCCATGCTTGATATGATTGCCTTTAATACGGGACTGGCTGTGTACCTGATGGAAAATGCCATGCCGCTGGCAGATGCCATGGAAAAAGCCAGAGCCGCGGTGGAAGCCGGAACGGGCGGGAAGGTGCTGAATGCTTAGCCGTTTTGCCAAAGCAAAAGAGGCGGAAATTGCCGCACTGAAGGAACTGGAGCGCACCGGCAGATTGCCTGCTCCGTATTCCGGTGACCGCCCTGTGTTTTCGCAGGCGCTGAAAAAAAAAGGCATTGTCGCGATTACCGAATACAAGCGTGCCTCACCTTCAAAGGGAGACATAGAACTTGGGCTGGAGCCGGAAGATGTGGCCCGCGCCTATGCACAGGCAGGCGCGGGAGCTCTTTCGGTGCTGACCGAGGAAACATACTTCAAAGGACATATGAACTACCTTGACCGGATGGCCTTTGCGGGACTGCCTATGTTGCGCAAGGATTTTATCCTGCATCCTCTGCAGATTGTACAGACTGCGGCTTCGCCCGCATCTGCCCTGCTGCTGGTGGTGCGTATGCTGAGCGGAGCAGAAGAGCTGCGGATGCTGCTTGATATCACTCACAAAAATAATATGGAGGCTGTTGTAGAAGTTTTTGACGAGCAAGATCTTGAAATAGCACGTGAAGCTGGATCAAGGATCATACAGGTGAATAATCGGGATTTGTCTACGCTGCAGACTGACCTTGCCATTTCCAGCAGGTTAGTTAAGGAACGGGATGCGGCTGAATGTTGGATTTCGGCCAGCGGCATCACCGAACCCGAACACAGAAAGTATGTCGAGACGTTGGGATTTGACGCAATGCTTGTGGGCACAGCCCTGATGGCAGGCGGCGATCCTCAAGGTAGCCTTGCCAGACTTCTGCAGTAAGACAGGAGGCTTGAACGGCCATGTTTGAAGAAAAAGACGCCCTCATAAAAGTATGCGGTATTACACGCCAGCAGGACGCTGACCTGTGTGTGGAACTGGACGTAGATCTTATAGGGTTTGTCTTTCACCCCGAAAGCCCGCGCTGTATGTCCATAGAGGCTGTAGCAGCTATTGAAACACCGGGCCTGATGCGCGTCGGCGTATTTGTTGACCATACTGCGGACGAAGTGCGCAGAACCATGCAGTTTGCCAAGCTTGATGTGGCACAGCTGCACGGCGGGCAGGATGAGGAATTCTGCCGTAGGGTCGGTAAAAAGCGCGTGATCAAGGTGTTCTGGCCTGAACAGTACGAAACTAAAGCCGGACTGGAAGCCGATATGGAACGCTTTGCCCATTGTTCGCGCTTTATGTTGTTTGATGCGGGTAAATCCGGCGGCGGTTCCGGCGCAACGTTGGACTGGAGCTGGCTTGCAGGTATCCGCGGGGTAAAAACATGGTTCGTGGCAGGCGGTCTGGGGCCGGATAACCTCGGACAGGCTATTCGCAGTTGCAACCCGTGCGGGGTTGATCTGAACTCCGGTGTGGAGTCTGCCCCCGGCATTAAAGATGAAGAGCGCCTTCGGGCCTGCGTCCGCATTTTAGGTGGTGACCACAGGCCGATGTAGCGGCCTGCCCGTCACACGCTTTGCGGCGGCAGGTGTCCGGTGCGCAGGACGCGCTGTTCCGTTTTGGTAGGAACAGCACGGATATAAAAGGACTGGACATGAGAAAAGGGTATTTCGGTGATTTTGGTGGGCAGTTTGTTCCTGAACTGCTTATGCCGCCGCTGCTCGAGCTGGAAAAAGCTCTGGAAACTGTAGTGCCTTCCGAGGCATTTCAGAAAGAATTTCACTCTCTGTTGCGTGAATACGTGGGCCGCGAAACGCCGCTTACACGTTGCAACAGGCTTTCGGAAGAACTTGGCTTCAACCTGTGGCTGAAGCGCGAAGACCTGGCCCACAGCGGATCACATAAGATCAATAACACGCTGGGACAGGCTCTGCTGACCAAACACATGGGGAAACCCGCTCTGCTGGCGGAAACCGGTGCAGGGCAACATGGCGTGGCTACCGCGACGGCTGCGGCTGCGCTGGGCCTTGATTGTGTGGTTTTTATGGGTGCTGTTGACGTGGAACGCCAGTCGCTGAACGTCAAACGCATGAAGCTGCTGGGGGCAGAGGTTGTGGCTGTTCAGGGCGGCACCCGCACCCTGAAAGACGCCATCAACGATGCACTCCGTTTCTGGATTGCGAATCAGAGTACCCACCATTACTGCTTTGGTACCGCGGCAGGGCCGCATCCGTTCCCTACACTGGTGCGTGACCTTCAGGCCATCATAGGCCGCGAAGCCCGCAAGCAGATTCTGGAAAAAACAGGCGAGCTTCCCCATATGGTGGTGGCATGCGTGGGCGGCGGCTCCAATGCCATCGGAGCCTTTCATGCTTTTGTGCCCGATGCAGACGTAAAACTGGTGGGTGTTGAGGCGGCAGGCTCCGGCGAGGCAGGGTGCTTTAATTCCGCCCCCATCAATCTGGGAACCCCCGGCGTGCTGCATGGCAACCGCACGATGCTTCTGCAGACTGAGGATGGTCAGATCATGCCTTCGCACTCCATTGCGGCGGGGCTGGACTACCCCGGTGTCGGGCCGGAACATGCCGCGCTTGGCTCCTGCGGGCGCGCCACCTACGGCATGGTTAATGACGCACAGGCACTTAATGCCTTTAAGGTGCTCTCACGTATGGAAGGGATTATTCCTGCACTGGAAAGTTCACACGCTGTGGCGTGGGTGCTGGAAAACCGTAACTCCATTCCGCGTGGCGCAAACGTCATTGTTAACCTGTCCGGCCGTGGCGACAAAGACATGGGCATCATCGAAAGCCTGCTGTAGGGGAAATCATGCACACAGATACACAAAATATACCGACTGACATCCGTCTTGGCAGGCTGACCAGCCGCATCCGCACCGCTAACGAGACCGGCCGCAAGGCGCTTATACCTTTTTTGCCCGCGGGCTTTCCCTCACTGGAAGGATTCTGGCAGCAGCTGGATGAGCTGGATGCAGGCGGAGCCGATATCATAGAGGTGGGCATTCCCTTTTCCGATCCCTGCGCCGACGGACCCGTGGTGGAAAAGGCATCGTTGGAAAGCCTTGAACGCGGCATCACGTTGCGCCGTGTTATGGAAGGACTGATCGAGCGTAAGGGGCGTTACAGCGCGGGCATCGTTCTTATGGGGTACTTGAATCCATTTTTGCAGTACGGTTTTGAGAATCTGGCACGCGATGCTGCCGAGGCCGGAGTGGAAGGGTTTATCATTCCTGATCTGCCGCTGGAAGAAGACGCGGAATACCGCGGCGCACTGGAAGCGCAGGGAATAGCTCTGGTTGCGCTGGTGGGTCTGAATACCGGTGAAGAACGTATGCGGGCTTATGCCAGAGTTGCCAGAGGGTACGTTTACGTGGTGTCCGTAATGGGCACAACCGGTGCGCGTACATCGCTGCCGCTGGAAGTTACCGATACGCTGGACCGGGCGCGCCGCTGCTTTGATCTGCCGTTGGCATTGGGCTTCGGTATCCGCGAGCCGAAGCAGCTGGAGCTGTATGGCGACCGGCTTGATGCGGTCATCTTTGGCAGCGCGCTTATTACGCACATCCGCGAAGAAGGAAGTGCGGCCAGTTTTATGTCGCGCTGGTGCTGACGGCTGTGCTGGCTTTGCGCTTGCAAGTGAATGCGCTTATTGAAAGGTGCGGTGCTCTGTTTCTGGTTTGCTGCATGTGATGATTTACAAAAAGAATAGCCCTTTTTTTGACAAAAAAAGTAAAAAGCAGTAAACGCGAGTTGTCAGTTGTCTATTTTTGCCGCATGGTAGGGGCAACAGATAGCCCTGCTGAATTGCGGCTGCTGCCAACGGGATATCCGGTGCGCTACCAGCACCACTTGGATAGATTGGTCACTCCATCAATACGTGATTTTGGACAGGTCGTGACCTACTTACCGCCGCTCTTCTCGTGCAGAAGGGCGGCGGAAATTTTACGGGAGGAACGCTCATCATGCGCAAGACTGTGTACTTCATTGAAGGTGACGGCATCGGACCTGAAGTCTGGAAGGCCGCACAACCTGTTATCGACAAAGCCGTAGAGCTTACATACGGCTCCGAGCGTTCTCTGGAGTGGAAGGAACTGCTCGCCGGTGAAAAGGCTTATGCCCGGACCGGAACCTATCTGCCGCAGGAAACTCTGGATACCCTTGCCTCTGCCGAGCTGGCCATCAAAGGGCCGCTGGGAACCCCCGTGGGCAAAGGCTTCCGCAGTCTGAACGTTACCATGCGTCAGACGCTGGATTTGTATGCCTGCATCCGCCCCATCAAGTATTTCGAAGGCATCGAGTCGCCGGTGAAGCACCCTGAGCGGGTGAACATGGTCGTCTTCCGCGAAAACACCGAAGATGTATACGCGGGTATTGAATACAAGGCCGGAACCGAAGAAGCCAAACGCCTGATCGCCTTTTTGCGTGACGAGCTGGGCGCAAACGTGGACGAAGCCAGCTCTGTAGGCATCAAGCCCATGAGCGAAAAAGGCTCGAAGCGCCTTGTGCGCCGTTCCATGGATTTTGCGTTGGCACAGGGTTGCCCCAGTGTGACCTTGGTACACAAGGGTAACATCATGAAGTTTACCGAAGGTGGCTTTCGTGAATGGGGTTACGAGCTGGCCCGCGACGAGTACGCAGGCCGCGCAGTAACCGAAGCTGACGCAGCAGCAGGCGAAAAGCGCCTGATAGTGAAAGACCGCATTGCGGATGCCATGTTTCAGGAAGTGCTTATCCGTCCTGAACAGTACAGTGTTATCGCCACCAGCAACCTGAACGGCGACTACATTTCTGACGCACTTGCTGCGCAGGTGGGCGGTCTGGGGCTTGCCCCCGGTGTGAACATGTCTGATTCACTGGCATTCTTTGAAGCCACCCACGGCACTGCTCCCACCATTGCAGGTAAAGACATGGCCAACCCCGGCAGCCTGACTCTGTGCGGTGCCATGCTGCTGGAGCACATAGGTTGGAACGAGGCCGGTAAGCGTATCCATGACGCCATGAACAGCGTTATCGGCAAGCGTACCGTGACTGTTGACCTTGCCAACCAGATGCAGAATGCTACCACCGTTGGCTGCACAGAATTCGGTGATTTGCTGGGTAACTCTCTGTAGTTTTTTCAGACGACTGACTGACAAAAATAAGGACCGTCTTTTTAGGGACGGTCCTTTTTTTGTGTAATCTGTCGGGAACTAACTTTTCAGTTTCATGCTTCCCATCTGCATGGCGTTGTTTTCATACAGGTCCAGCACCTGTTCGTCGGTAAAAGAGTTACGCTCTGCACATTCCGACTGGCGCCACCATGTTGAATTCAGCATATTTTCACGGGCAGACAGGTGAAACTGAGTGGGCATGGGCACCCGCTGCGTCTGCCAGCTTATGCCGTCTTTGTTGATATCATAAATGGTAAACCGCATGGGATGGCTGTTTACAGAGGGAGAAGTGAAATAGTTAACGCCGTTGATCTGCCGTAAATTCAAGCCGATATGTCTGTGGCCGGATATGACTACGGGAACGGCTGCGGCGTATTTGCTCAGCAATGCCCTTACTTGTGGGGCATTATCAATGGTAAACCATTGCTTGGGCCCGCCCTCCAGTTCATCCGCACTCCAGCGCACCAGATTGTGATGGATAAAAACAACATGCATTGCATCAGTGTGCGACGACAACTGGTGCTCAAGCCATTGCAACTGTTCATCCGGAAGGACTCCGCCCCACTTTGTGTCACCGGGGAGGTTGGCATCAAGGCCGATAACGCGCAAGCCGGGCACAATCTGCTGTGCGTAGAATCGCTTGCCCGACTTGTCGTAGCCGTGCCCGCGGAAAAAGCGGACGAAATCATCTATCGACATGTAATTGAAACCAGACCGCAAGGCGGTTTCTTTTGCCGGTTTAAAGTCATGGTTGCCCGCAACAACAAAGTACGGGGCCTTCAGTTTGTCCAGTTCAGCCTTGATGGCTATGGCGTTTTCTTTTTCTCCATCAAGCAGCAGGTCGCCGCATACCATGACAAACTTCAGTTCATTGTGCTGGTTAAGCGCCGCAACGGATGCCGCAACACAGTCAACGCTTCCGGCACTCATCTTAAATTCATTTACCCCTTTGATATCAACATGGGGGTCTGAAATAACGCCGAAGCTGACAGTGCCGAAGTCCATGGCAGCAGGCGCGGCAAAGGCAAGGCTGCCGCAAAGTTGCTGAGTCAGTCCGAAGCTTGTGAAAATTGTTCCTGCTTTTAAAAAAGCACGACGTGAGTAGTGGCTGGTCATCTTTATCTCCTTCTTATGCTTTGTAGGTGCCCTGATAATGAGTCTGTCTTGTCTTCTATATAAACATAGGCGGGGTGCATATTCCTAGAGCTACGTGTCCATGGGGTGTCAGAACTGTTCTTTTTGAGTGTCTTTGAATTCTGATACGTTGTATTTGTCTGGGCCTGCCGGATGTTGTGGTGGCGACTGCAGGTGTTCCTGATTATGTGCTGACCGTGTTGTGATTGATCCCAGAGAAAAGCGTTTGTACAAAATTTACGTCAGGCTTTTTGTCGCTGCGGAAACTGGCGGACAATAGAGGTGTCTGATCTGTAAATATGCTCGCACCGGAATCCCAACATGGCTGGGTTCATGCTGCATGTTGCTTGACAGATAGTCTGGAAAGCACGCACTGCCCCAGTACCTGACCGCTTTGCCACATTAAAAAGTTGGCCTGTTACATTCCAACTTTTGTAATATGATAACTGAACCGCCTGTCTGGAATCAGCGTATATGCTGAACAACGAGCAATGCAGCCACATGGATGGTTGAGAGTTTTTTTGTTTTTATTACAGGGTGTTAAAATGTTAGTGTAAATGGGGTGAAAATTCAGAAGCATACTAAGTATTGTGCTCGGGATTCTTGGCGGGGCATCCACAGGAAGTCACTCACTTGGCATGTATTCTTGCATTATTCACTTCTATGCGTGATCTTTTTTGTCGGCTCAGTCTGATCTTATTGCGTAATTTTTTAATCATGCAGGGTTTGTAGCCGGCTGGAGGTAAATCTCCGGTTGATTACGAGTTCGTTTTTTGCCTTTTGTGGGCAGAACGTCACCGGAGAGAGATGCTGCGACAGACGCTTTGGATAAAAAAGGGTAGCCCCGCATCACCAGTGCAGAGTAACCATGTGGTGACCGCACAGCGGTGCACTGTGCAATGCTGCATGAGGCTATGCCGGTACAAGCATCTGCTGATGTACAGGGAATGAATACGGATGAAAAAGATGAACCAGCAACAGACAATAATGCTGATTGAAGATGAAGATGCCATCGCTGATGCTGTCTTATTTACGCTTCAACACGAGGGCTTCCGTGTACGCCGTCATTCTTTGGGGAAAGAAGGCCTTGCTGACTTCCGCAATAATGGAGCTGAGTTGATCATTCTTGACGTAGGGCTGCCTGATATAAGTGGTCTTGCCGTTTGCCGCGAGATTCGCACCGCTTCAGAAGTTCCCATACTTTTTTTAACAGCCCGTAATGACGAGATTGACAGAATCATGGGGCTGGAACTGGGCGGGGACGATTATGTTGCCAAACCCTTCAGCCTGAGGGAGCTTGTGGCCCGCGTTCATGCAATTTTACGACGGACGCATCGTGCTAACGCGCAGACCCTACAAGCCAAAAGTGAACCACAAGGCCTTTTTGCAGTAGATGATGCAAGGGGCATCATTACGTATTCAGGAACGGAATTATCATTAACCCGCTACGAGTACCTTGTTCTTAAGGCTCTGCTTTCACAACCAGAAAGGGTTTTCAGCCGCTCCCAGCTTATGGAATGGGTCTGGGAGTCGCCGGAAAACAGCCTTGAGAGATCCGTCGACACTCACATCAAGACGTTGCGTGCCAAATTGCGCGAAGTACGACCCGAATTTGACCCCATCGTGACAAAACGCGGGTTCGGCTACACCATCCGGATAATACCTTCATGAGCTTACGTTTACGGCTTTTTATTGCTTTTTGCAGCATGGCTGGTCTGTGCCTGCTGGTTATGTTCGACATTGTGACGGATGAGATAAAGCCGGCTATGAGGCAGGCTATGGAGGAAACACTTATTGATACCTCCATAATGCTTGCAGAGGTCGCTGCGCCAGATATGCAACATGGGACAATTGCCGACGGGCAGCTGCTTCAGGCTCTTGGACGATATACCGAAATCCGGCCGAACGCATTGGTATGGGGAATACGTAAACAGCGAACTGACCATCACATATATATTACGGATGCACAGGGCATAGTTATCTACGACTCAGCTAAAGGCCGCGATGTAGGAAAGGACTATTCCCAATGGAATGATGTTTACCTTACGCTTCGGGGGCAATACGGTGCGCGCAGTACTCCCTCAGGCAAAGGCGGTGCATCTGTCATGTACGTGGCGGCTCCTGTTCTTAATGATGCAGGGGAATTGCTGGGGGTTCTTTCTGTGGGGAAGCCTACGGCAAGCATAGAGCCGTATTTTATAAAAGCCCGTAAAGAAATTGTCCAAGCAAGCGCATTATTGTTTCTTTTTGCCGTGGCGATCGCGTTTTTTCTGGCATGGAGGCACGGACAAGATGTCATCAGTCTGGCAACCTATGCGGATAAGCGCGCAGGCGGACAGCAGGTACGCAGGCCTCGGCTCGGCGCTCCTGAAATGCAGCGTCTTGCCGCGGCTGTTGAACAAATGGGGCAGGAACTTGAAGGTAAGGCCTACGTTGAGCAATACGTTGATTCTTTGACTCATGAATTGAAGTCGCCGCTTTCAGCGATTTCCGGAGCCGTGGAAATTCTGGAATCTCCACATCTTGACGACACAATCCGGCAGCAATTTCTTGGCCATATTAAAAAGGAGAATGTGAGAATGCAGCAGATAGTAGAGCATCTGCTGCGGCTGGCAACTCTTGAAAATCAGGGAACGCTCAGCAATCCGGCCCCAATCGATGTCAGAACCGTATTAACTGATCTTGTCGCAAGCATGGAAACACGGAGCGTCGCATCGGGTGTCTGCATGACATGCTTATTTACTGATGCGCTCATTGTACATGGTGAGGAATTTCTTATCCGGCAGGCTCTTGAAAATCTGTTGGTGAATGCATTGGATTTTACTCCCCGCGGTGGCGTAATCAATATCTGCGGCGCATATAAAAATGGGGCAGTGGTCGTTGAGATAACCAACACGGGCTCCACAGTGCCTCACTATGCGCTTGAGAAAGTCTTTGATCGGTTTTACTCCCTTCCCAGACCGGATGGCCCCAAAAGCACAGGGCTGGGGTTGCCCTTCGCCCGCGCCATAGCAATCTTGCACGGTGGCAGTGTTTCGCTTGAAAATTGTTCAGAAGGAGTCCGTGCGACCTTCAATTTCTCCAGCCTGGATAGCTAATACACATCTAAAACACACATCCGCCCCACAGATCACTCACAAAGCAGGTGTATCTTCCCTTTTATACAAAAAGCGCACTGGCGCAGTATAAAAGTATGGAGGAGTTAAGATGAAAGGGTATTGGCGAAAAATTCTGATCATAACAGCTTTGTCGTTGGGGAGTATTATTCCCCTTGGTCTGGTGGATGGTGTCATAACCGAGCGTGAATATCTTCAGCAAGATGTGGCGGCGCAAATAGCCCGTCAACATGGTGGAAACCAGAGCCTTACATCACCGTTGATTGTTGTTGAATACGTAGTGGAAGAAGTTGTTGTTACAAAAGAGTATGATGAGAAAAGATTTTTATGGACAGAACGAAGGGAAGACAAAAGGACAAACGGCGTGTTTTCCTTTGCTCCCCGCAGCACAAAAGTTGAGGGGACATTAGACCCGAAGCTTCTGCACCGCGGAACGTTCTCTGTTCCTGTTTATAGCTCGACATTACATTTTTCCGGTACATTTTCAGGCATTACGCTTCCTGAAATCGGTCAGAAAATTCGCAATGGCCGGATAGTCGAGGTCGCCACACCGATGTTGATAGTGCCCATGGCCAGACCCGGGGGCATCACACAACGACCCACCTTGAAAATTAACAATATCGGGAAGAGTGTTCAGCCCTTGCGGGGGAAATTTTCAACGCTCCCCCCAGGCTTTGCAAGCAACCTGTCCCCTGAAGAACTTGAAGACGGTTCCATCGCCTTTTCTGTCGAACTTCCTGTACAGGGCTCTGAAATGTTGAGCTTTGTTCCACAGGGTAGTGAATTTACCGTCTTTTTGCAGTCCTCGTGGCCGCATCCCACATTTAATGGCAGTTTTCTGCCTGTAGACCGTGAAGTTACAGATGAAGGCTTTAAGGCGCACTGGTTTGTTACAGATCTGGCAGGGAACACCGTAGTCAAGTTGTCTGATCTTTTTCGCCACAATTATACGAATTTCAGCGTAGGGCTTATTGAACCTGTGGATGTATACAGACAAGCAGAACGTGCTGTTAAGTATGGATTTTTATTTACGCTGCTTACGCTGGAGTTCTTTTTGCTCTTCGATTTGCTCAAGGGGCTTAAAATTCATGTTGCGCAATACTCTCTGGTAGCAGGCGCTCTGATCATCTTTTATCTGCTTCTTGTTTCTCTTGCAGAGCATATAGGTTTTTCTCTGGCATACCTTGCCGCGAGTGGGTCATGCATTGCTATATTAGTATGTTACTTGCGGACAGTTGTTAAAAACGGACGCCTCGTAACCATCTTCGGCTTCGCAATTGCCGTGCTGTATGGGGTGCTTTATTGCATTTTGTTGTCTGAACAGTATGCTTTGCTTATGGGGTCGGGGCTTTTATTTGCCGTACTCGCAGGAACGATGCTTTTGACCAGAAATGTGGACTGGTATGCGCTGGAGGCCAAAGTAGCTATTCCGGCACTTCGGGATAAACAGAAAAAGCCCGATAAACAGAGAAAGCTTAGTGACCAGAAAAAGTCCGAAGAACTGCAAAAATAACAACAGAAAAGCAGGATGCTCCCTGTGTGATAGGAATGCCCCATCAGGCGGACATGGTGCTAATGCCCCTTAGGCTGAACCCATGTACCTGATGGGGCATGACTAATGTAGTAGTTGCCATCCTGATGGCGACTATGCCGCAAAGCTGCATCTGCTATGCACACTCAGGAAATGAAGCAATTGTGCAAGGGGTTGCTCCGCCAGATGTGTGGCGGTGGAAAGATGTAGAAATAGCGCGGAAGGTGGAGTGGCGGGGCAAAGCTAGCAGACTCAGGTTGCCGCACTTCGCGAATGGAGCTCTTTGTTGGTGTGGGCGATGCTCCCCGCGCCTGAATGAAACCGCCCCTCAAGGGGCGGTTTTTGCTTGTTGGCAGCTAAATCAATCTGTCGAAGATCAGCGTATAGGTCGCGCGAATCAGCAGCGCCAGCTTGTGTTTTGTTTTCAGCTGCTCTGCAGGGTCCGTTTCCAGTTGCTGCGTGATGAATACAGCGACTTCAGAAAAGTCGGCATCACGTTTTTCGTCCAGAAGAGTCTGGTACACTTCGATCTGCTGAAGCAAGAGTTTGGTATTTTTGCTCGACTGATTGAGGTGGTTTGAAAGTCTGCTTACAAATTCTTCAAAGATAAGCTCTGCATCTTCAGGGAAAGATTTATCCAGAGCAATTCGCCAGAGGGCGATAAATAATGCTGTAAATTCTCTTAATACCTTTTTCTTTTTGCGGAACTGCAGTCTGCCTACGCGCAGGGTCTGCATTTCCTGTACAAAAGTATAAGAGCCGAGCACAGCGGTAAAATTGCGGATAACCTCATCACTGGAATAGTGAAGAGGCTCCGCCATAAGGTTTTCTTGCGTCATCTGTGTACTGCTGCGTTATTCTGATTGAGTCGGTTTTTTACGCCTTCTGCGGCTGTTGCGGGACGCGGCTGACCGTTCCTGTGAGGCAGGTTCGGCAGAGGCGGGTTTGCCGGATGTCTGCTGGGGGCGCGGACGTCGCGAAAGGGGCGCCGTCTGTCTTTGTTCCGCAACAGGAGCCGGTGGCGCAGCATGAAGCGACTCCTGATACAGGTCGTCGATGAGCATAGCCACAACATTCATCTGGTCTTCGTCTTCGGCAAGCTGACTCAGCATGGGAATAAAGCGCTTCATCCGCTCTTTCTGGAGTATGGAACGGGAACGGAGTTTTGCTTCCAGCATGGCTGTCATGCGTTCTGTAGCCACTTTTGCCACATCTTCATCTGTGGGAGTGGGGCGGTGCTGCATTTCGATTTTGTAATGGCGTGCAATGCGCTCCAGCTCCAGCTTCTGCATGATGTCCACCAGCGAGATGACTTCGCCGCTGGCCCCTGCACGGCCGGTACGGCCCGCGCGGTGGATGTAGGATTCATGGTCTTCAGGCGGCTCGTACAGGAATACATGCGAAAGTTCGGGAATATCAATCCCGCGTGCCGCTACATCGGTTGCCACAAGAAAGCGTACCTGCCCGTTGCGCAGTTTTTTGAGAACCTGTTCGCGTTTGGATTGTGAAAGGTCGGCGGAAAGTTCGTCTGCATTGTAGCCGAAACCCTGCAGGACCGCTGTGACAAAGTGCACATTGGACTTGGTGTTACAGAAAATGATTGCCGATGCAGGGTTTTCCGTTTCGATAATCCGCATGAGTACGCGGTCTTTTTCCATGGGCTTGCATTCATAATACACATGCGGCGTTTGGCTGATGTGTACCTGCGCATGACTGAGGCTGAGCATTTGCGGGTCGTGCAGAAATTCACCTGAAAGACGTACAACATGAGGCGGATATGTAGCAGAAAAAAGGTATGTGCTTACGCGGCGGCGAGGCAGGTACCGCTGCACTTCTTTCATGTCGGGATAGAATCCGATGGAAAGCATACGGTCCGCTTCATCAAAAATAAGTACGCGTAATCCGTCCAGCGTAAGTGTGCGGCGCAGCAGGTGGTCGAGCACACGGCCGGGGGTGCCGACAACAAGCTGCGCACCGGCTTTTAATGCATCAGTCTGTTTGCCGTAGCCCACGCCGCCGTATACTGCGGCAGTCTTTATACCGCTGTCGCCGTAAAGGGCTTCTGCTTCGTGCACTACCTGAAGGGCAAGTTCGCGGGTAGGAACAAGTACAAGTGCCTGACACTGGTCGCGCTGCGGATCGATGCGGTCAATCAGTGGCAGCAGATAAGCACCTGTTTTGCCGCTGCCTGTGCGGGATTGAACCATCAGATCGCGGTGCTGTAAAAAATAAGGCATGGTATGCTGCTGCACTGGCATCAGGCTTTTCCATCCGGCACGGGCGGCAGCCTGTTGAACGGAATCCGGAGCATCGGCAAAGGCGATCGGCGGCAAAGCGTCCTGAGGTTGGTCTACTCCTGTCAGTTCGCCGGCCATGCGGGCCGCGGGATCGTCCTTAATAGTGTTGCCGGATGCGGAATCGCGGCTAGTGTCGTCCGTCATGTAATATCCTTGGTATAACGCCGCCTGTACGGTTGACCCTACAGGGGCTGTGAGAACAGCGCCTTACAGCGCTAAGCGTATGCAGAAATAAGCCTTGGCAAGCGTGCCTGCAACACGCACATAATCTATAATCATAGCAATGCAGCCAGTTATGCGCAAGCAGGCAACAGTAGCGGATTTTGGCAGGCAGGCTTTATTGTTGAAGAGCCATCACCGCAAGTGCATTAACAGTGGCTGCCGCAAGGGCTGACCCCCCTTTTCGCCCGCGGATGGTGATAAAGGGCACATCGGTAGTATTCAGGAATAGTTCTTTTGATTCTGAAGCGTTCACGAATCCTACCGGCATGGCCACAACCAGTGCCGGAGCCGGTTTGCCCGCAGCCAGATGCTCTGCCAGTCGTATGAGCGCGGTAGGCGCGTTACCGATAGCAACGACAGAACCCGCCAGATCGTCGCTGGCGGCATTCATGGCTGCGTGTGCACGGGTGGTTTTGTCGCGTTTTGCAGCTTCCACAACATCCGGCCTGTTCAGCAGGCATGACACAGCACATCCTAACGGCTCCATCCGCCGGAGCGGTATGCCGGAGCGGGCCATTTCCGTGTCGGTGAACACGGTGCAGCCGTTACGTAACGCTGCTACGCCTGTCCCGATGGCATCAGGATGAAACTGAATATGATTAAGCAGGTCGAAGTCCGCAGTTGTATGGATAAGTCTGCGGGCAATATCCCATTGCGGGCCTTCAAACGGACGGGGCTCCGGTACTTCCGAGTCAATGATGGCAAAAGAGCGTGCCTCTATGGTGTCCGGCGTAAAGTATGGCTGTAATCTGGTGGTCATTATGGTTCCTGTCTGGTGCGGGTTGCCGTGTCAGCAGGTTGTTATACCAGATTTCCGGCATGACGCCACCAGAGAATGCGCTACGTCAGGGTTGGAAGCAAAGTGCAGGTGCACATAAGACCCGAGCGTGTTGCGGATAGAAAATCCTTCGGGGAGGGGTGTCGTGCAGGGGGCGGCAGGGGGGATGTTTTTGGTGGTTACAGGGCTGCCTTTGCGGTCTGTCAGACTGTATACCGTTGTCACCTGCTGCGAAGATAAATCCGGCATGTCGTAGATGTGCGAATAATGAAATTCATGGCCTCGCGCAACAGTGCCTTCAGGTCCTATGACAGATGGAGCAGTTGTCCTTATCTGGCGGTATCCGAGCGCTCTGAAGCGCGTTCCCATGGCGCATGTAAAAGGCAGGCAACCGCACATGTCACTTGCAGTGCCCGCAGAACAACGCAGCTGCTTCATAAGATACATAAACCCGCCGCACTCCGCATAGATTACCCCGCCTGATGCAGAAAAATAATATACATCATTACGCATTTTGCTGTTGATATTCAGTGCTGCTGCATGAACTTCGGGGTAGCCCCCGCCCAGATAAAGACCGTTAAGTCCGGAAGGAAGAGTAGAGTCGTGCAGCGGAGAAAAGAATACAAGCTCTGCCCCCGCAGCGCGGAGAAGCCTGAGATTTTCTGCATACGTAAAGCAGAAAGCCTGATCTCTGGCTACTCCGATTCGCACGGGCGATGTGCGCGTCTTGGATGCTGATAATCCCGCAGGCTCCGCAGCGGCTGGAGGTGTGCAGTGTGTATCAGCAGGTGCCGGTGGTGAGGCTGCAGCCATTTGTGACCGATTTGCACTATTAACAGGCGGGCAAAGCACGGGAGATGCGTTGATTTTGTCCATAAGTGCCGGCAGGTCGATGGCCTGCTCCACCCAGTCTGCAAGAGCATGTTGCAGTTCATGCGATATAGGGGCTTCGTCGCTTGTAGTCAGTCCCAGGTGTCGTGAAGGTAGCGATAGTTTTTCGTTACGAGGCAAAAAACCCAGTACGGGAATTTCCGGACAGGCACTGTGCATTGCCTCTGAAATAATACTGCGATGGTTTTCGCTGCCTACTCTGTTGAATACAACACCGGCAAATTGCAGTGCAGGATCAAAACGGACATAGCCGCTGACAAGAGCCGCAGCGGAGCGGGCCATGGAACGGGCATCAACGACAAGAATGACCGGAGCATTCAGCCATTTTGCAATCTGAGCCGTGGAACCGGTTTCTTCAGCCCCTGAGGCGCCGTCGAACAGCCCCATGACTCCTTCCAGTACGCCGACATCGGCTTCTGTGTGCCTCAATTCCGTCTTTGTTGCGGGGCAGGTGGCAGCGTCATGAGCCAACATGCCGCTGCGGGCAAGATTGATGCAGGGTTGGCGGCCCATCATCCAGCCGTCAAGATTGTGGCATGTGCGGCCTGTTACATGTGTGTGATGTCCGGGGTCAATGAAGTCAGGGCCACTTTTATAGGGCTGGACTACAAAACCTCTGCGGCTAAGCGCTGCCATAACTCCCAGAGTGAATGTGGTCTTGCCGCATCCGCTATGGGTACCTGCAATTGTGACAATGCGTGACATGGTTATGGACAGAAAGTTTATGGTTCAGCTTGTTGGGTAAAAAAATCACGGATAATCGCCGCGTCTTCTTCACGTGTTGTCGCGTCCAGCTCGGGAGCGCCGCCAAAGCACTTGAAGCCATCTTCATCCAGTTGGACTTGTCCGGCGGAAATGACGCGGGTGTAGGGCATTTGTTCACGCATGTCAGCATGGTCGACACGATTGGGAAAAATGAAAGGAACGGGCTTGCCCGAGAAATCTTCAAACAGAATATACTTCATTCTTTTGTCCTGGTCTGATTGGGTGTCTGTTGTGTGTTTTTGCAAACGTATGCTGTGCTCCGAGCATAACCGGATTGGCAGGGAATGCATAGTAGCGCGTAACCGGTAGCGGTACAGCAAATTTATTATGACTACATGGTGTAATGACTATAGCGCTGTGTACTGAAATTAGAGCATTGAGCATTTTGTTGTTTTGTGGCGAATGTGAAAATTGTTACAAAGTCAGTTAGGCATGAATAAAGAGTACGATAGCTATTGCCATGCGGAATAATCAAACAGGGATGCTGTCCGAAAAAGATTATTGTTGAGAGGATAGTGTTGAACCTTGGTTGTATATATGGAACGCTGCCACAGATATAAAGTGTAATCTTTTTAGTTTCAGTATTGACCTGCATTGTGTGAATATCTTACATCACTAAGCGGTATGCGAGTGTAAACAGAGAATTGCAATTTTTCTCATACAGGAGCGATTTAATGGAAGCATATTTAAAAGAAGCTTTGGAAATAGTTAAAGCACAAGCCAGTGTTCGGACTATGAACGAAGAAGAAATCACTGAAATGGTGAGAAAGCTGGCTGATGGCATTAGGATGATAAGTGAAGGTACAATGGTTGCTGATGATGCAACCGTTAGTGCCATTGATGCCAAAAAGGCTATTAAAGAAAAAACTATCACTTGTGTAGAGTGCGGAAAGTCTTTTAAAATTATTACAAAAAAGCACCTTGCAACTCATGGGTTGACTGCGGATGAGTACAGAGCGAAGTGTGGCTACAAAAAAGGCACTCCACTGGTATGTAAGTCGCTGCAGCGTGAGCGTCGTAAAAAAATGAAAGACATGAAGCTGTGGCAGCGTAGAACGCAAAAGTAACGCTACAGTTATAAAAGCTATCAAAGGGCAGCCTTATGGCTGCCCTTTTTTTGTATGCAGAAAACCCCCCGCTAGGCGGGGGGGTCCGTAAAGCTTAACGCTATAGAGATATTAGTAAAACTCCTTTTGATTTGCTAACTAATTCCTGCGGTCTGGCAACTGCAGGTGGCAAATCAAAAGGAGGTCACAATGGGTGACACTAAGAGTTTAGCCCACACAAAATGGAACTGCAAATACCACGTAGTGTTTGCGCCAAAGTATCGGCGGCAAGTTTTTTACGGAGAGAAGAAGCGCGCAGTGGGTGAGATATTGCGCAAACTGTGTGAGTGGAAAGGTGTACATATAGTCGAAGCGGAATGCTGCCCCGATCATGTTCATATGCTTCTTGAAATACCGCCGAAGATGAGTGTTTCAAGTTTTATGGGGTACTTGAAAGGAAAGAGTAGCTTAATGTTGTACGACCAATTTGGCGATCTTAAGTTTAAATACCGGAATCGCGAGTTTTGGTGCCGTGGATATTACGTAGATACAGTTGGAAAAAATAAGGCAAAGATACAAGATTACATTAGGCACCAACTTGAGCATGATAAGCTTGGTGATCAATTATCCCTTCCATATTCTGGAAACCCGTTTACGGGTCGCAAGTAACAGAGATGCAGATGCCAGACGAACGTGCGCCTGCTAGGGCGCTGCTAGTAAGAAAGCCTTATAGGCGCATATGAAGAACCCCCCAGCAATGCGGGGGAGGGGCCATTGGAGGTGCGGGCGCACCTGTGCTGAGGCGGCCTGAGTGTTTTTGTACGGCGTACCAAGCGTACCAAACGTGCCCAACGTTTCAGGCACATCAGGCGTATCACTCTCACCAGAGGCTTTTCTATTTAGGGGACTTCGGTAGTTGCTGCATCTGCTTCTGTGCAGTGCAGGGATGGTCTGCATGGCGTAGTTAACAATACGGGACTGTTTTGACGGGCGTATAAGGCAGGCACAAAAAAAGCCGCTCTAAAAAGAGCGGCTTTTGTGTAGTGCAGTAACCGTAAATTACTTGATGAGCTTGAACTCAGCGCGACGGTTCTTAGCCCATGCAGCTTCGTTCTGGCCCATTACTGCGGGACGCTCTTCGCCGTAGCTTACGATTTCGAGCTGGTCAGGACGTACGCCCAGCAGCACGAGGTATTCGAAAGCGGCGCGGGCGCGACGCTCACCCAGTGCAAGGTTGTATTCCTGAGTACCGCGGTCGTCGCAGTTGCCTTCGATGAGAACGCGCAGCTGGGGGTAAGCCTTGAGAGCCTCGGCCTTGCCCTTCAGCAGTTCTTTGCCTTCGGCACGCAGATCAAACTTGTCGAAGTCAAAGTACACAACGTTGCCGGTAACAACGGCTTTGGCTTCTTCAAAAGCAGCCAGAGCGGCTTCGTCAACGTTGCCGGTTTGAGTGGACTCTTCAACCACAACAGTCTCGGTAGTGGACTTTTCGGGGGTTGCGGCAACCTGCTTCTTGGCGCAGCCGAAGCCGGTGGTAAGAGCCAGGGCAAGGATAAGAGCCAAGCCCAGACGGTTAAAATTGCGCATGCTGTAGCCTCCTGAACAGAAGTAAAAATTCGTCTTTGCGTGTATACTACCGGGTGGGGTCATAGACACCATTTTCCCTATTTACCCGATAAAACTAGAGAGCGATTCTACGCCGCCCCAAGGATTTGTCAAGAGGGTGGCGCCTATCCATTGAACAATCAGACTATTATTTTTGCACTAAAAATATAAAAACAAGGCCGGAACAATGATGTTCCGGCCTTGTAACAATATTAGACTACTCGTTAATCCGTCCCCATGAAGGGAACGACGCATCATGTTTTCCGGTATCTACCATCTTGGGAGCACCTCCGTGACGGGTAGTCAGATAGATTTTATATTTGCCGCTTCTGTTGGATGCAAAAGCGACGAAATAACTATCCGGGGCAAAGCTGGGCATCTCGTCGTTTCCGGGGCCGAAAGTTATCTGTTTTTCGCGCCCTGAAATAAGATCGTGGACAAACAGCCTGTGGCCTGCGTCAGTTCTGCGGGAGTACACAATCAGTGTTCCGTCGGGGCTGATGTCGGGCGACGTGTTATATTTGCCGTCACGGGAAATGCGTTTAAGGGTGTTAGTTTCCAGATCTTTCAGGAAAACATGCGGATTGCCCATCCTGCTGGAGACAAAGGCCATTTTTTTGCCTGAGGCATCCAGCGAGGGTGAAACATCAATTCCCCAGCTTTGCTCAAGCGTCTTTTGCTTTTTAAAGATATGGTTCAGCAGAAAAATATCAGAGTTGCCATTGACGGCAAGACTGACTGCAACAGTGTTGTCGGGCAAAAAGCTGGGGCCGATAACAGTGTTGCCCGGAAAGCGGATAAGCTGGGTACGGTTGTTGATGCGGTCCCATACTCCAAGGGCATGAGCGCGCTCACCGATATGGCTGAAGATCACATACCGGCCGTCAGGCGACCATGAAGGAGAAAGGGCTATACCCTTTACAGCTGTAAGCTGGCGCAGGTCGCGGCCCGTGGGTCGTACTGACCATACGTCTTTCTGGCCGTTTTTACTCTGGCTTATAAAAGCCAGCGTAGACAGAAAAAAGTCACCTCTGCCGGTGAGCATTTTCATAAAGTCACTGCAAAATTTGTCAGCCACGGCGGGAAGCAGTTCCTTTGAACTGACATAATAGGCTTTTCCCAGCATCATGGAGCCCTGACCGGTTTCATACACCCGCATTTCTACGCGTGCATCTTTGCCGGAGTCTACCTTAGGCCAGCCGGCAACAATCAAAAGGTCTGTGCCTGCCAGCAGATACCGTTTAAAGTCGATCCCGGGCGATTTGTACGAGGCCGGAGTATTGCCGCCGATGATGGTTTTGCCGTCAACAAAACCGAGAAAAGGCAGGAAGCTGAGATTGTGACGAACCAGCTTGTCCAGATCTGCCGCATAAGGAGACGGCTGTGCACCGGAGTCAGTAACAGGGTCGGTCAGCGCCACGTACGTCAGGTTTTGTCCGGGGCCGTAGATGTCTATTTCAACAGGGGCTGCACTGGCAACGGCGGCAAACATAAGCAGAATTATCAGCTGTGCCGCAGCAGTATATCGGAATACTATGTTTTTCATAATAACGCGTCTCATCCGTGGTCTGTTTGGTTCGCCTCGGTCTCCGGGCGCGGTAAGGGCCTATAACATTTCTTGCAGGTTAAACGTGATACGCAGATCCTGCAGCTCCGGCAAAGGTGGCGGCGGCAGGTCTTCTGTGGCGCGTACTGCGTTTACTGCAGAGCTGTCGTAATCGGGTCTGCCGGAAGGTGACTCGACCTGTACATCCAGCACAGTGCCGTCGGGCCCCAGCCGCAGGCGCAGTCTTGTCACCAGATTGGTACGCTCTGCCTGAAGCGCAAAGCGCCAGTTCTGTTTGACTTTTTCTTTAACCAGCGAGCTGTAGATGTCGGCAAGGCCAATGCCTTCGCCGCCTTCCTGACCACCTTCGCCGCCCTCTACTGCTCCGGCGGCATCAGCGCCTGCACCCGTGTCGTCACCACGCGAATCAACTTCGGCACGCAGGGCTGCCAGCTCTTTCATAAGCTGATTTTCTTCCTGCTTTTCACGCTTTTTGGCCTGCTTTTTCAGCTCTGCCAACTCTTGTTGAACCAATTCATCGGCCGTAGGCTCTTTTGGTTTCGGCTTCGGTTTTGGTTTTGTGTCCGGTTTCGGCTCGGGCTTTTCCGCTTTGGCCGTTTCGGTTTTTTCCGGAGTCTTGGGTAGTGCTACCGCGTCCCGCTTTTCCGGCTTGGGTTCCGGTTTAGGTTCGGGTTTGGGTTCCGGCAGTTTTTTGGCCTCAGGCTTGGGTTCTGGCGAAATTGCTGCTGCAGGCGGCTGCTGTGCGGGCGGCTTCGGCATGACAACGCCGGACTCCGGTGCTTTTGCCGCAGGCTTTTTAGGTGCCGGCTTCGGCTTGCCCGGCTTGGGCTGTCCGTGTTCCACCTTGGTGGGCAGAGTGACAAGATTGACCTTGTACACGGGTACGTCAAGGCGCACCTTTATCGTGGACGCAGGCCAGTATAAAGCTGCCAGCACTACGCCAAGGTGCAGCAGCAGCGAAATGAAGGTACAGAATATGCGCATGTCGTAATTACGCGCCTGTTATTTCTTCTTTGATTCGGGCTTGGGATCGACCTGATCGGCAACTACGCCCAGCTTGTCGATGCCAGCGCCTTTCACTATGCCCATGACTTCTACAACCACACCGTAGGCAACGTCTTTATCAGCCCGCATAAAAAGCAGCTTGTTCTGTTGCTTGACCAGCCTGTCCAGATGGCCCGGCAGGTCTTCGGCAGTGACCTTGTATTCATCAAGGTACATGGAGCCGTCTTTTTTTATGGTAAGCACCATGTTTTCGGCGTCCGTGGGCAGTACGTCCACAGTGGATGTCTGTGGCAATTCCACATCAAGTCCTTGTGTCAGCATAGGGGCCGTGACCATGAAGATAATCAGCAGCACCAGCATAACGTCAACAAATGGCGTGACGTTGATTTCTGATACAAAACCGTTTTTATTTGAAAGGGATACGCCCATTGCGGGCCTCCGTAATGTTAGTTTCCGTTGCCGCGGACGGGGGCTGCGGCATGCAGCTCGCGCTGGACGCGATTCAGAAAGACACCGGCAAAGTTGACCAGCTGCACTTCGATGCCGTTAAGCATGCCAAGGAACAGGTTGTAGCCGATAGTGGCGGGAATAGCCACGCCAAGGCCGATGGCTGTTGCTATCAGTGCCTCGGAAATACCGGGGGCAACCGCCGCCAGTGATGCGGTCTTCATCAGGCCGATGGAGTGGAACGAGTGCATGATGCCCCATACCGTGCCGAACAGACCGATAAAAGGTGCCGCGTTGGCGCAGGTTGCCAGAAACGCCAGCGAGGAGGACATTTTGGATGTCTGAATGCTTACACCCTGTCTCAGCGAACGGCGCACGTTATCGGCAATGACTTCGTCACTGCTTTCAAGATCGCGCAGGCGGTTGTATTCCGCCACGCCTTCCTGCGCTACGTGGTAAAGGGGTGAAGCGGGATCTCCGCTGAGCGACTGTACGGCTTCGCGCAGGTCACGGGCATGGGTGAACGCACCCAGACCCTGCATGGCCTTGCGCTTTGCCGCGCTGAGGGTGATCCACTTTTGCAGCATAAGTGACCAGCTGGCCACAGACATCATAACAAGGATGGCCAGTACAATTTTAACGACCAGTGTTGCCTGCATCAGCAGGCTGAATATATTCGATTCCATCAGAGTACCATTTCAAAGCTTGTTGCTGTTGGCAAAAGGCCGCAGCCAGCCAGAGGCTGCAACCGCCTGTACGGCGAGCGCACCATACCGCAAATATCGTGTTCTTGGAAGAAAGCTAAGGGGCCGATATTACAGGTTGCCCCGGACGAAGGCGTTCATTGCCTTTGATGACGACCTCTGTTCCGGCGGTAAGCCCCTGGCCTACAACGGCTGCGTCAAAGCCCAGCCACGCATTGACTACAACATCCACCGGCACTGCGCTACCTTCGCGCACGCACCATACCACCGTGCGGCCCATGCTTTGGATGACGGCGTCTCTGGGCACAAGCACGGCAGGACGCGGGGCATCGGTGGGCAGGCCAATGCGTGCCTGCATGCCTTGTGCAAGGCCGTCAGCTTCATCCAGACGAACCTTTACGGGAAAGGTTCGGGTCGCAACATCGCCCAGGGGAATAACGGCGCTTACCTTTCCTGCAAATTCCCGTTGCCCGACATGGGCAACAACTTCGCGCCCTATGGTTACAAAGGGCAGGATAGCTTCGGGTATGGATACCCGGACATCCATAGCGTCTGTTCTGGCCAGCGTTACTACCTGCGTTCCTGCAGATACCCACTCGCCTGGGCTGCTGTGTTTTTCCAGCACAATACCGTCAAACGGAGCACGGATGACCGACTTGCTGATTTCTATGGCAAGGCGGTCTGCATCAGCCTTCAGTGAAGCCGCCTTGCGGTGCAGGCCGGCTTCCTTGAATCGGGCTGTATCATATTTTTGCTCGGAAATGGAACGGGAATCGCGAAGAGTTTTTAAGCGTTCAAGGTCAATGGAGGCGTTTTCCAGATCGCTGAGAATCATCTGATACTGCGCAACAGCAGATTCATGTTCTTTTATGAGCTTTTCGTTGCCGATGATAACAAGGGGTTGCCCCTTGCTAACTCTCTGACCTTCCTCTACCTTGACCTGAGCAACCCGACCGGCAACCTCTGCCGCCACGTTTGAAAGATCGGGAAATTCGATAGTACCGATATATTCTGCGCGGGGACTTGCCTCGCCGGAACGGGCTTTTGCAGTGACCACCTGCGCGGGGGGCGGACCTGTCTTTTTTTGCTCATTATTTGCCGCATTGGCGTTATATACTTGCAAGAAAACGAGTAAAACCGCTATAAGAGACGGGATAACTATTCGAGATGCGTGCGTGTGCATGGTGACTCCGTGCTTATGTTGCAATGAGTCTAGATAACGCAATACTTGCTCGGGGCCAACCCCCGTTAAGTACAGGAAATATCCATAATTGAATTTGGGCCTCTGGTCGGGGTAGAGGTTCGTATAGAAAAGTTGATACAGTCCGGGAGGCTAGTATGCACTTGGTGAAGGGTAAATTGATGCTGCTGGTTGCGGCGGTTCTGCTAGTATGGAGCGTGCCGGCAGCTGCTCAGAACGCAACCACCGTAAGCGGCGACGGCGGCTTCAATATGGAACGCGCAGTTATAAAAGCACTGCGTGACAATCCGAGTATCCAGTCTGCCAAGGCTGGCGATCTTGCCGCCGAAGAATCCCGCAAGTCTGCTCTTGGCGGCTTCGGTCCTTCGCTTACAGGCAGCTACGGATACCTGAAGAGCGACCACGACAAGCCACGTAAAGATTTTATCCAATATGACGAAAATCTGTTTTCACTGGGGCTGAACCTCAGCCAGCCTTTGTTTAAAGGCTTCAGCGTGCTTTCCACGTATCAGAAGTCGGTGCTGGAAAAAGATCAGGCTGCTGCGCAGGTGGATAACAGTGAACTGAAACTGATTTTATTGGTTCAGGAAAATTTTCTTAAGCTGCTCGCAGCCCGCGAAAACCAGCGCAGCGCTGCGGACCAGCTTGAGCGGCTGCAAAGCCAGTTGAAGGTTACTCAGGCGTTTTACGACGTAGGCCTGAACCCCCGCATCGACGTGCTGCAGGCAGAGCGTGATGTTTCTGACGCGGAAGACAAGCTTCTGCAGGCAGAAAACGATGTTCAGACACAGATTGCGCGTCTGAATACGCTGCTCAACCTGCCTCTGGACGCTTCGCAGCCCTATCTTGGGAGTCTTGATTTTGTACCCTTCGGTCTGACTCTGGAAGAGTGCCTTGACCGTGCGTACCGTCAGCGTCCGGACATCGTCATTGCACAGAAAGCTATTGACGTTGCCCGTGAAGACAGAACCCTTGCGCAGAGCAGTTTCTACCCGCAGGTTGACGCCGATGTGGATTTTTCCCGTAAAGGTGACGACCCCATGGTGGACGGCAGCTCCAATATGTCTACGGAATTCAGCGAATGGAGCGTAGGCGTCACGGCATCGTGGAATCTTTTCAATTCCGGACAGGACTACTACAAGCAAAGCTCTGCAGCGCAGGTGGTAAACAAAGTTGTCGCTGACGAGGCAGATTTGCGTCAGGAAGTGGCTTTTGAAGTCAAATCCCGTCACTTGAAGCTTTCGGAAGCTGCAAAGCGTATTAAAGTGGCGCAGAAGACGGTTGAACAGGCCAAGGAAGCATACCGCATGGCTGTTGCCCGTTATCAGGCGCAGGTTGGCACCAACACTGACGTGCTGGATGCACAGGCCTCACTGACCAGCGCGGAAGCCGCTCTGACCAGCGCACAGGCGGACTATCTGGTTGCGCTTGCCAGCCTGTATGTTTCCATCGGCGAGAAGAACCCCTCGCTGAGAATGGCTGCGCAATAGCAAACTGCTTTTACTAGCGTATGTTGAAAGCGGCGGAGTAAAATCCGCCGCTTTTTTATTGCAGCCTGTCGGGGGCATTCTAAGGAGTACGCTATACCATGGCAGGGCAGATTCTGGCGACATGGTTTCGGGCACGATGAACTGCCCAGACTTTTTATGATTGCAGTTGCAGCAGCGCTTTTCCCGCGGCCAGATATCCTTCCATTTCATCCGCGGGAACCATGCTTCCGCCGGTTGTCCACACCAGATGGTTAGCCCCGTAGAACCACGGATCAATAGCTTCCATCCGTGCCGGACAACTGAATCCTGCCGCTGCGGAAGGCTCTATGCGGATTCCTTCTGCCTGATCGAGCATTGCAATATGCTGGTACAGAGTCTCATCGTCCACAGTGCAGACCGCATCAATGGCGTGTGCCATCAGTTTGCCTACCAGCGCAGAAGGGCGCCCCACGGCCAGTCCGTCTGCCGCGGTTTTACCTGTCAGGTTAAAGTCCTGCACACTGACGGCGTCATGCAGGCGGGTGGCAAGTCCCAGCAGCATGCACGGAGCCTGAACAGGCTCGACAAAAACACAGCGCACGGCATCGCCGAAAGCTTGCTTCAGTCCGTATGTTATACCCCCCGGCCCGCCGCCTACGCCGCAGGGCAGATATATCGCCAGCGGCGCACGTTCATCAGGCATGATTCCCGCAGCTTCCAGCTGCGGCTTCAGTCTGCGGGCGGTCACGGCATAGCCGGTAAACAAATCCCGTGAGCGTTCATCATCAACAAAGTGACACCGCGTGTCCTGCTCTGCAGCTTTGCGTCCTTCAGCAACCGCTTTGCCGTAATCTTCGTTATGTTCCACAACCGTGGCACCTACTTTGCGCAGCAGCTCTTTTTTCCACTGCTTGGCTTCGGCAGACATATGTACGGTTACGGAAAAACCGAGAGCCCGCCCCATAATGCCTATGCTTAGTCCCAGATTGCCGGTGGAGCCCACGGCCAGCGAATAGCCGGAGAAAAACTGACGGAACCTGTCGCTTGCAAGCTCGCGGTAATCCCTGTCGGGAGTGAGGATGTTATGCCTGATGGCTAACCGTTCGGCATGAGCCAGCACTTCATGAATCCCCCCGCGTGCTTTGACGGAGCCTGAGACAGGCAGGTGACTGTCGAGCTTGCACCATAAAGATCCGCGGATAGGGTATCCGGGCTGGGTGTCGTTCAGGGCTGCAGCCATTTGCGAAGCAGAAAGCAGAGGTGATTCGATGATGCCGTGCGCCTTGGCTGTACCAGGGAAAACCGACGCGATAAACGGCGCAAAGCGTTCAAGCCGGGCTTCTGCTTCGTCCACATCCGCTTCGCTGATGCGCAGATGCGGCAGCAGACTATAATTACCCTGTTCAATGGCCTGTGGCATGGGAAGGATGTCAGGGTTTTGCCATACGGCGGGTCTGCCCTTGGCTACTACTTGTAAGATTGGAACATCCTCCAGCCATTGCCGGAGGCTGCTGCCGTCTGATAGCAGCGTTGGTGCTTTGACAGGTTCCCTTTTAAGCAACGGATTTTTGTTACATGTTGTGGACATTGTAAATCCTTCTTCGCGCTGGTTCGTGTAGGGGGTGCTGTCACTTTGACAGGTTCAGGCGTTCGAGCAGGGTTTTTTCCAGACTGCCGCCGTCATGGTCGGCATAGCTGTACCGCACACGCATGTGCGGCTTTGTAATGGTAATCAGCCTGTCCAGCCTGATGGGAGTGCCTATAAGTACCAGATCACAGTTCGTAGAATTGATGGTGGTTTCCAGATCCGCCAGCTGCTGCCCTGAATATCCCATTGCGGGCAGGGCCAGACCAAGATGCGGATAAGCTGCATATGCATCGGCAATGGCACCTTGTGCTGCGGGGCGCGGGTCGACAACTTCGGCAGCACTGTACTGACGGGCGGCAACTGTCGCCGCGCCAAAGCCCATTTCGCCGTGTGTCAGCGTGGGGCCGTCTTCCACAAGCAGTACCCGTTTGCCTTTCACCGCTTCCGGCGATTCCACACTGATGATTGACGCACCCAGAATGATGGATGCGTCCTTGCAGGCTTCATCGCGGCAAAGTTGCACAGCTTTACGAACGGATTCCACCTGATCGGGGCTTGCGGTGTTCACTTTGTTGATCAGTGCGATGTCGGCAAGGCGCATGTTCACTTCGCCGGGGTGGTAGCGGGTTTCATGACCGGCCCGTAAGGGGTCAAGCACTGTTATCTGCACGTCAGGCTTGAAAAAGGCACTGTCGTTGTTGCCTCCGTCCCAGACGATGATGTCAGCTTCTTTTTCTGCTGCGGCAAGAATGCGTTGATAATCAACACCTGCAAAAACCGTCAGCCCATGCTCTACAAGGTGCTCGTACTCTTCACGCTCTTCAATGGTGCAGTCTGCGGCGTCCATGTCGGCCAGTGAGGCAAAGCGCTGTACCGCCTGTTTTGCAAGATCGCCGTAGGGCATGGGGTGGCGGACAACAACAGGCGTATGCCCGTGTTTGCGCAGCATGTCGCATACCGCAAGCGTGACGGGAGACTTGCCGCAGCCTGTACGCACGGCGCATACGGCGACCACAGGCTTGGAGCCTTTAATCTGGGTTACAGCGGGAGCAAGCAGCCGGAAGTCTGCCCCCGGTGCCAGCGCGAGAGAAGCACGGTGCATGACAGTTTCGTGCGAAACATCGCTGTAGCTGAAGACAACCTCATGGATGCCCTCCTGCGCAATAAGACGGGGCAGGTCATCTTCCGGCAGTATCGGGATGCCCTGCGGATACCGCGGGCCTGCCAGTTCCGCCGGATAAATCCTGCCGTCGATGTCCGGAATCTGCGCGGCGGTAAAGGCGACTACGCGGTGGGCTTCATCATTTTTAAAAACCACGTTGAAGTTGTGGAAATCGCGCCCTGCGGCGCCCATGATGACGATGTTTCGGGTCATGCGGGCCTCGCTTTGTGTACGGTTGCTAAACGGGCTGTGCGGTTATTGTACCATCCTTTACGGCAAAAAGAGCTGTATTTTGTGCTTGTTCCTGCATCATTTCTGCCGTGGCAGGATGGCAGGTGAAAAACAGTACCTGATTGCGCTGTGCCAGACGGGCAAAAGCACGGGCAGTGGATGCAGCCCTGTGCGGATCAAAGTTTACCAGAATATCGTCCATGATGACAGGCAAAGGCTCGCCATGAGCGGCATGATTGCTGATATAACCCAACCGCAGAGCAAGATAGAGCTGCTCTGCCGTACCGCGGCTCAGCTCATGCGGCAGGCGCACGTCTCCTTTTGCGGTTACGGCGCGGATGCTGCTGTCTTCCAGCGATGTCTGGATATGCGTGTATGCCCCGTCGGTAATGATCTGCAGAAACTCCGCAGCCGCTTTGATAACGGCAGGCTGGCGTTCCTGTTCAAATGTGTTTTTCGCCTGTTCCACAAAATGACGGGCAAGGGCCAGTGTTGTCCACTGGCGGGCATTCCGGCGCAGCGTTTCTGTCAGGCTTTCGCGCCGTGTCAGCAGCTGTGCTGTCTGGTCGGAGGTTTCCAGTGAACGAAGGGCTGCCTTGATCTCATGCAGGTCTGTGCGCAGGGTTTCTTCTTCATTGCGAAGACCTGTGAGATCCTGCTCAAGGCTTTGTGTGCGGGCTTCCAGCTTGTCGCGGGTCGTTTCTTCAAACATGGCCTTCAGGCTGGCAAGTGAGTCTGTCTGCATCTGCCCGTCCGGCTTGTCCTTTCTGGTTACAGCTTGGCTCTCTATACCGATTTCAGCCATGCCGGATTCAATCCCGTCAGCCCCAACCCTGTGGACATCCACTAGTTCCGAGTTGTATTGTTGAGAGTGTTCATTTTCCGGTGAAGCAGAAATACCGTTGGCAATGCCTGTCCGGTCATTGCCGGTGCCTGATTTCGGCAAAATGTCGATGGTCGCGGCTTGTAGCTGCGCAGTAAGCTGCGCAATGCTCTGGCGGAGATTTTCCTGCCTGTTGTACGCTTCTGCCCGTGCACGGAACGATTCTTCATCGTGTGCCTGAGCAGCGGAAAGCAACTCGGCGTAACGTGCCTGAGCGTGGGCAAGCAACTGTTCCGCTTCCTTCGCATTTCGTTCTGCTTCGGGCAGGGCACAGGAAAGCTGTTCCTGTCTGGTTGCCGCGCTTTTTGCCTGTTCCAGCGCCGTGGCAAGGCCGTTTATGGCTTGTGCGGCTTCGTCTTTATGCCATGCGCGGCCGGTAGCTGCGCAGATGTTTTCAAGCGACTGAAGCACAGCCTGTATCTGCTCCGAAACAGCTTGCTCTCTGCGGCGTAGCGCCTCCAGTTCGTGTATGACGCGGGTGGCCTCTGTAATGGCGTCCAGTGCCACTCTGGCTGTTTCCGGCATGACGGAGGTATCCAGACCCCGCTCCTTCAGCCATTCACGCCACTGGCTAAGAATCTGCTGACAGGCTTGGTCTGCGGCCTTTGCCGCAGCTTCTGCCTCGTTATGCCGCTGACGGCTGCGCTCTTTTGCCTGTATGCGCTCATCCAGCAGGCGTTTGGCTTCCGCATGTTGGCGACGGGTATGTTCCTGCCTGCGGGATTCTTCAATCCAGCTGTCGATGCGGGCAGGCAGATCGGCCTGAGGCTGCAGTTCTTCCAGTCCGCTCAGGCTGCGGGCAATTGCAAGGTATTCATCCAATGCCGCTGTATCGTGCTTCAATGCCTGCCGTTGTGCGTCCAGACGCTCTGCAAGCTCGCACGTTGCGGTAACCCGGCTGAAAATATCGCCGATGCTTGACGGAGAGACCGTATCAGGCAGGTTGTTGTCGCTCAGGTAGTTCGCCCATGCGTTACGGGCCGACTCAAGTCGCTCCTGTGCTGTAGCAACTGCTTCCTGCACCTGTGTTTCCATTTTAACGGCTTCGTTCAGTTCACGCCGGGCCGTATCAGCCTCCCGCTGGCGGGCGTTGCGCTCTTCAACCAATGTACGCAGGTATTCAAGCTCGGCTTCAGCTTCATCCACAGCTTCGCGAGTCGTTTCCGGCAGATGCAGCTCATCGGCTATGGTATTTGTATTGGCTCGCGCTTTTTCCAGAGTAGCCGAAGCGTCTCCCAGAAGCTGCTCAAGGTGAGGATCGCGCTTGGGGCGTGCTGAAAGGGTAAGGCAACTGCCACATGCGGCAAGCAAGGCTGTGATAGCATAGACTGCCTGAATTGAAGGCAGCAGGGCGGCAAGCGGAGCAAGCACCTGCGGGGCAATGTGCCAGCATACGGGTAGTGCTGCTGCAGCAACAAGACTGATAACGCCGCATGTCATTGCCACGGGATTCAAGGCAGGCAGGGCTGCCAGTCGCTCCGCAAGGGCTGTGTGTGCGGCTTCTGCCATGTCCGCCTTGTGCAACGCCTCACGCAGCCTGCGCAGCAGCGTACGGCGTTCCTTCAACCCTTCGGCTGTGGCGTGTGACGGCAGGCTGTCCAGTGCAGCTTTGCGTTCATTATATCTCTCATGCAGTCGCCCTGCCGTTGTGCGGGCAGAGTCGTGCTGCTGAAGCTTGCCGGTGTATTCCGCTTCTGCACTGCCAAAGGCATCGGCAAGCTGCCCTGCATGTTGACGTGCAGGAACGGACGTGTCGAATGTGTGCAGGGCTTCCGGTGTCCAGACAGGGCTGATGTCGGCAACAGCATTTTTCAGGCGTAATGTTTCTGTTTGTATTGTCTGCTCTGCTGTGGGCAGGTTACGGACAATGCCTTCCATGCGGTCGCGTCCGGCAATTATTCTGGAAGCGGCGTTTTCATCAGGGGCTTTTGTTGAGTCAGGCAATGCTTCCAGCGCGTCGCGGGCCTGTTTTTCCTGAGAGGCGGCTTCCGCATCTGCGGCAAGAGCAAGAGTAAGTACGCGCCGGGCATCGTTACATGCCGCTTTGGCATCGGAAAGTGCGGTGCCGAACCTGTCAATGCGCTCGCGCGTGAACAAAGAAAGATCAAAAGCCTGTACGCGCTCCGGTGTCCAGTCTGGACCAAGCGTTGCCAGCAGGTGGTCCAGTTTGCCGCGCAGGTCCTGTTTGCGGTTTGTAAAGGTTGTAAGTCCGCGCAGGTTTTCCGCGTATGCGGTTTTACTTTCCACAACCGCCTGAATTGCTGCGGCTTGTTGTAATAACGCTGCATCAGGACGGGATTGGTCCAGCTGATCGGTCAGTTGCCGCAGGCTTGCCTGTGCCTTTCCGGTGTGCTGCTTGCGCTCTGCGATTTCACGTTGCAGCGCATCAAGGCGGGTTAGGGCATCCGCAGGAAAAGTGCTGATAACGGGGGATTCTCCGGCAAGCAGGTTTTCAGCTTCCTGCAGGGCAGTCCAGCGTTCCCACTGCGCCAGCTTGCGGCGTGAAAGGCCTAGCTCTGCATGAGTGGACTCTATATGTGTGCGTAAAGCGGCAAGCCTTGCTTCCAGCTCTTCGGCACGGGCCAGCTTTTCATCGTATGCCGCAGTCCCTGCCGTCAGGGTGCGCAGTTCGGACCGCACCTCGCTAATTTCTTTCAGCAGGGTGTTGATAACGGGCTTTGAGGCGCGTGGTTTGAAGAGGTCATCAAGGCTTTTATTGCAGTCTTTAAGCACCTCGCCCACAGGGCGCGAACCGGCCCCGAAGCTGGCGCTGTGCAATACGTGCCGGACTTTTTCTTCGTCCAGCGAGTCGAGGTTTTGTAGTTCCGTCAGGCTGAAGCCGTATACGGTGCGGAATAATTCGCGTGTGACGCCGCCCAGCAGTTTATCCAGCAGGTCAGGCTGCAGGCTTTTGCCGTCTGCCGTGGTCAGCGTTACCGGCCCGCCGTGGGTGCCCGGTTTGCGCTGCAGGCGCAACGTACCCATGCTGTCTGTTTCCAGCAGTAGACCGCCACCCTCTGCTCCGCCGCGAAAGGCGGTATATTTAATTTCTGCCTTATTGTTCGCAGCGGGATAGCCGAACAGCATGGTCCGGAAAAAGCCCAACGTGGTGGATTTACCTGCCTCGTTGTTGCCAAGAAACAGATTAACACCGTCTGCCAGCCCTTCGACGTTCTGGTCGACAAAGATGCCGAAGCCGTTCATATGAAAAGAGCGGATACGCATCAGCGGGCCTCCAGCAACTCAAGGCAGGTCAGTTCGACGGTATCAAGCAGTTCGCGCAGATAGTCTGCATCCGGCGCATCCAGCAGGCGTTTGGCCTGCTGGTTGGTAAAGAGCGGAGCCAGCGGCCCGTTGGCAAGGTCATCCATAACAGCTTCTGCTGCGGCTTCTTCTTGTGAGGCCCCATCCAGAGCGGCTCTGGCCGCACTGATGCGGCGCAGTGTTTCGCCCAGCAGGTCGTCGCCGTTACGCAAGGCTTCAATATCCGCCTCCGGCCTGCATGACAGCAGGATATCTTTAATCCATACCGCCGGGCGCGCATCGTTCCAGCTTTCCCGCAGGCGTTCTGTCAGGTCGGCTGTGCCGCCTTCTGCATGCAGAGGCTGATTTAACTGTCCCCGCCCTGTCAGCTCAAGGCGCAGCATCAGGGCGGTAACATCTGCCAGTGCATCGGCATCCTGTTGTGCCCCGGCCTGTGCGCAGCATTGGCTTATTGCGTCATGAATGTGTGCTTCCAGCCCGTCAAGTGTGTCTACACCGTCAATGGAGACGTTCAGGTGTTGCCAGAGTACGGGCCCGAGCTGATGGAACGTAAGGGTAAAGCCTTCTGCCTCGGAGTAATTGACTTCGTAACAGCCGCGGGGGCCGGATTCGTTAATATGCAATCCCTGAATATTGCCGGGGTAAACAGTAAGAGGAGTGCGGGAAACTGTCTGGCGTTCATGAACATGCCCGAGAGCCCAGTAGTCCAGCCCGACGGATGCCAGATCTTCCACGGAGCAGGGGGCATATCTGTCTGCCTTGGCAACCGATGCGATGGTGCAGTGCAAAAGCCCTATCTGAGGCAATGCCGCACGCGTTTCGTCACGTTTGAATCGTCTGGCAAGGTTGGCGCGTTCGTTCTGAGTCGCATGGCTGATGCCGTGAATGACAGCGATTTCTGTGTTGTCGCGTACAGCAGAAACCGTCTGCACTGTGCCTGTGTCAAAAATAGTTACGTTATCCGGCCACTGCATGCGCGATATGCGGCTGCCCGCAAAGTCGTGGTTGCCATGCACTATAAAAACTCCGATGCCCGCATCATCCAGCTTTTTGCAGGCATCACGCAGGGCAAACTGGGCTTTCAGACTGCCTTCTTCGTGATTGTATATGTCGCCCGCAATAAGCAGAAAGTCTGCCTTGCGGGCAATGCAGGCCTCTGCAAGCCTGTTAAGGGCAGTGAATGTGGACTCGTGCAGCATGGCTGCCATGTGCGGTGTCTGTGACTCAAGCCCTTTAAAGGGCGTATCCAGATGCAGGTCGGCAGCGTGGAAAAAACGTAACGATGTCATTGTGCTCGGATTTGGGTTGCGGGTTGTCTGTACCTGTATTGGCCGGTTGGAAGACTAGCACGATACGGGCCGGAGGGAAACGCATGACTATGGTGCAGGGTATGGGGTTAAGCCGTTTCAGATGGTGAGGGCGCATAATGATAATGCGGGAAGGACAGAAGGTGGTGACCGCTAGGGGCAGGGTGGCGGAAAAGACGGTATCATAGCAGGAGTTGTACTTAGAAATCGCGTTGCCTTTTAGACAATATAGGGCACTTCATGCCATCAAATTCGAAAGGCCAAGGTCTGTTTGGGAATACCCCATAGAAGCAGCCGCAGAGACCCTGCAGGTAAGCAGGTGCGGGAAATAACAGTAAGGGAAGAAAGTGGTTTTATGTTCTTTCGCAGTGCCTGATTTCTGGCGGGTTATTGGCGAATCGGGGCCAGAAATGTATGGCAATGCCGGATAGCAGTGGGGGCGAAAGGCTAGGGGGCGTACAGGCCCGCAGTAAGCGAACGGCGGATGACTTCTTCTACGCCTTCCACAATGGCGTTGCCTGTTGCGGCATCCAGCTGGAAGACATTGTTACCTGCCGAAACAGACACATTTACCAGCGAAGGGGTAACTTCCTGCAGTGTGACAATCACAGGGTATTTTTTGGTCGTGGCAAAAAATTTATCCCCTTCTGTGGTGCGTTCAATGGAGTCGATGGGGATGGACATTTCATTTAATGCCACATGAGTAGCGCGATAGACGCACCAGTAGGGGTAGGGGTATGAATGCGATACTTCGTCGTCCATGGCGGAAACGGTGGTGGAAACACCAGCTGCTGCCACGCCCAGAGCAGCTATCACGCAACCGGATTGCATAGCGCACATGGCACATATGACAAAGCAGAGAAAGACTCGTTTCATACAGTGTAAAAAAATATCGGGTTAGAAAGGCATAATAAAGTAATAATGTTTAAGTGTAGCGGCACTATTGCCCGCGGTCAACAGCATAGAGGCTTGCAGGCGTGCAAACTGTAGCGGCTGACCGGAGCGGCGATAACGACCGTGCGTGCTTTTCCGCCGGAATGGCATCTGGTATTGCAAGCTATGAGCAAATGGCAGCGGTGTATAATGCATATAGATATGGACGCCTTTTTTGCGTCTGTCGAACAGCTGGATAATCCGGAACTGCGCGGCAAGCCGGTAATAGTCGGCGGCGGCAAGCGCGGGGTGGTGGCGGCTGCCTCATATGAAGCCCGACGGTACGGAGTGCGTTCTGCCATGCCGTCATGGCAGGCGCAGCGCCTGTGCCCGCGTGGTATTTTTGTTAAGGGGCGTATGCACCGTTATAAGGAAGTGTCCGCAAAAGTTATGGCGGTACTCGGCGGCTTTTCGCCCGTAGTAGAGCAGGCCTCTGTGGATGAGGCATACCTTGATGCCACAGGATGCGAGCGGCTGTTCGGCCCGCCTGAAGAAATGGCGCAGCGCATACGTGTTGCCGTACGTCAGACGACAGGTCTCAGCTGTTCTGTGGGCGTGGCCCCTGTAAAATTTCTGGCTAAAATTGCATCGGATGTGAATAAGCCCGATGGCTTGTTTGTTTTGCCGCCGGAAGCTGTTGCGGATTTTCTGGCACAGCTGCCTGTAGGAAGTATTCCCGGCGTGGGAAAGCGCTTTGTAGATGACCTGAAAGCGCTTGGTATCCGTACTGCAGGTGATGTGGGCCGCTACCCCGAGTCGTTCTGGCAACGTCGTTTCGGTAAAGGAGGCATCAGCCTGTTTGCCCGTGCACAGGGTATCGATTCGCGTCCGGTAGAGCCTTATACGCAGGCAAAGTCGGAAAGCGCAGAAAACACTTTTGAAGAAGATACCGACGATAAAGAGCTGCTTAAAACCTGGCTGCTGCGTCAGGCGGAGCGGGTGGGGCGTAATCAGCGCAGAATGGGACTGAACGGACGCACAGTCACCCTGAAAGTGAAGTTTGCGGATTTTAAAAATGTCACCCGCAGCCGCACGTTGCCGGAACCGACCAGCAGCACCCGTGTAATTTATGAAACCGCAGCCGCCTTGCTTGATGAGCTTGATCTGCCGCAAAAGGTCCGGCTGATCGGCGTAGGACTTTCTCAGTACGCACAGGGGCCGCAACAGATGAGCCTGCCGTTGGCCACGCCTGATGTTGAGCGTGATGAAAAAAACGAAAAACTGGAAAAGGCGATGGATGCGCTACGGGATAAATTCGGGTCAGAGGCGATAGTAAGAGGGCGGTTGTTCGGTTTTAAGAAAAAGTGATTACTGGAACCTGCTACTGCAGAGGTTGTGAATCTGCTTTTTGTCCTGTGGGAAATGGGCCGTGAGTTCTGTCGTTGTGTTCGCACTGCTGAGGGTAGTTGCCGGTAATTCTGGCATATTCACCTGATTTTTTTATCGCTTTCAGTCCCATGTTGAATATTTCGCGCAGTTCAGGGTCGCGGAACGCGACATGATAGTGCGTGAGAGGAAACGGTTTATGCACCGTATAGGCTGTCAGCTTGTCCGGTGGCAGCTGCTGCATGTAGTGCTGGAATATTCTTTCTTCAAGAACAATGACAGAGTCCTGCTGAACAAAAAAAGAATGCACTTGTTTTTGCTGGTCAGGCGTTTCCAGGTAACGGGGGGATGACCCCACAGCATTTCGGTATTCGTCACCCAGCAAAGCCTTTGCATTTTGAAATGCCAGTATGACATGCTGGTTAAGATCACTGATAGTATGAATTGTGTGGTTGTGTGATGTCAGCGATACGGCAATATTCCTGTACGTTATATGCGAATCTGAAATGTATGTATCTTCTGGCATAGAGCTCGTCGTTACAGGCGTAACGGCATCTAGCTTGCCTGATTTCAGCAGGCTTGCCATTCTGTACTGCGAGGCAAATACCAAAGTCACATCATATCCCTGACTGTTCATTGCAGCTTTGATGATTTCTATTTCAAGACCTTTTTGGGTCTCTGCAATGACATAAGGCGGAGTAGAATGGTTGGCTCCCAGTACTATTGTACGGGGTATTGCAATACTTGTGAAAGGGAAGAGCAAGCTGGTGGCGATAAAGGCCAGAACCGAGCAGCAAAAAAAGGCTGCTTTTTGGGTGAGTGAACTGCAAGGTGCGATGGCAGACGCAATGGTAGATGAGGCGTCACCTGATGCGGTGACTACAAGGCGTTTTGTATATGGCGCGTAACCTCGTTGCATGTGTCAAAATCCGGTGTAAACGTGTGGTCCCCGATTCTGCCCACTGGCCTCATGCCCATCAGTGAGTTCAATACATACGCATGTTTCTTTTTGCTGAGATACTCCGGCGTTGACGGTGCTGAAGTAATATCCAGAAGATTTGCTGCCAGAGCTTCTGCTGTACTTGCAAGTCTATATGTAGTGTGTGAATTTGTAAACCGTAGTCCGTCAAAGAAGAGTAACGCTGCCGTTGTTGTTTCCAATATTGTGCCGTCATGCGCCACCAGTATGGCATCATCAAAGGATTGCTGCTGCGCATGCTGTCTTTCGATGTAGTGTAACATATGATTAGTGGTTTTGTGAGCATGCAGAGCTGAGGATATAACTGCTCTCGCGTATGTCAGGCTGAATGTTTTGTCTGCAGGCGGGGGCGTATAGGGGGCAGCTGTGACTGTGGGCACCATCAGGAGGTCCGTAGCGCTGCTCTTGGTTTGTGCTTTCTGACGGGGTGGTTGTTCCAAGGTGTAGAATACATTTATGCGCGCCATCTGGTTACGCAGGCTCAGGTGGTCCAGCAGCATCTCGGTGGCAGCATACAGGTCGACAGGCTCAAATGGCAGGGTAAATGTCTGCATGGAAGCGGAAATGCGCGAAAGGTGTGCGGCAGCATTTACCAGATGGCGGCCGTTATAGAGCAGTGTTTCATAAAAACCTACGCCGAAGCGGAAGGCGGGGTCTGTCACATGCTGGGTAAGCGGCCCGTCGAGAACCTTGTTGCCACGTACATATGTCATGGTTGCAGAGCCTCCTGAAATTTGCGCGCTTTGGCGATGGTTTCGGCGTATTCGCTTTCCGGCACAGAATCTATAACCAGCCCGCTGCCTGCAAACCATGAAAAACATCGGGTTTGCGCATCATGCCAGCCTGTCCGTATGGCAATGGAAGAGTCAAGATATTCAGGCCCGTCCATATAAAAAATGCTGCCGCAGTACAGGTCGCGGCTATGCGGTTCCAATGCATCGATAATCTGCATGGTGCGCAGTTTGGGGCATCCGGTAATGGACCCGCCGGGAAAAGCATCCAGCAGAAGGTCCAACGGAGTGCAGCCCTTGCGCAACGTGCCGCGCACATTCGTGTACATCTGTATAAGCCTGTCTACCGTAAAGGTGCTGCAATGATCCTCTACCCGTACAGAGTCATATTCGCACCGCGAAGAAATATCGTTACGCAGCAGGTCGACAATCATTGAAAGCTCTGCCCGCTCCTTCGGCGAAGATGTCAGCGTTTCCACAAGAGACTCGTTCCAGACATCAAAGGCAAGCGTGCCTTTGATGGGCTGTGTGAGTACAGCCCGATCACGCACCTGTAAAAAACGCTCCGGCGAGGTTGAAACAATTGTCCGTGGTCCGTCATGCAGCAGGGCATAAAAAGGCGCAGGCCGCTTTTGCCATAGGTGCATAAAAAGAGCGGTTGTATCCGGCGTGTCCTGCAATGGCAGATCGAACCTGATGGAAAGGTTCAGCTGGTAAGTATCACCAGCCTGAATGCGGGCACGGGTGGCGCGCACTCCGTCCAGATATTCTTTTTTTGATTGTGAGTGACGAAGAGGGCCATCGGAAACAAAAGGAACATGGCGGCGGACAGGCGGCAGGTCGGCCCGTTGCAACAAGGTAATAAGCTCAGTTGCGGACGGCCCTTCCAGTCGGTCAGATGCTTCAGTTACAACGCATGCAGTTCCGTGAAGATCAGTAGTCGCGCATGTTTTCGACGCACTGTCTGCAGCCAGCAGGCGAAGTTCACCCGCGCGGGAGTCGCCTTTAATGATATATCGGTAGCGGCGCAGAATCCCCGGCGGAAAATCCGTAGCGTTGCGGCTGTGAACTCCGTGCAGAAGCAGCCCGTATGTATATGACATGTACCCGATGACAGGTCCGTTTTTGCCGTAACAGAATGCATGCAAAGCCTCCCGCGTTGTCTCAGGGGCAAGGCATAGCGAAGCATGAGGCTGTATCCCTATGATAAACTTTGATTCTGTCATGGGGTGCGGGATTGAGCTGTGTATGAGCTGGGCTGCGTCCGGTGCTGCCGTATTGCCCTCATCGGCTTTAGAGCCGGCGCAAAGGGACGTATCGGAGCCTGTAGTTTGGTTGCTGTTACTGTCGGAATCTGTGCAGCGGGCAACGCTTGTGGCACGCGGTGCGTCATCATCACACGGCGGCATGGAAAGCAGCATGTCCGCCGAATACGCATCTGCAAGGTGTTGCAGCAACGCTGGCAGCTGCTGAGGATTATATGAGACGCATAGAACGCAGCGCATGGCGGATGCACCATACTCCCTGATCTGTCAGAAATGATTCCGGATGAAACTGGTAGCCGTACATGGGGACTGACGTGTGGCGTAGCGCCATAACAATGCCTTGAGGGTTTGTTCCCGTTACTTCCAGCCCGTTGCCGACGGATGTGCAGTGCAGCGAATGATAGCGTCCCACCGTGATGGTACGCTGGACATCCTGCATGGTTACGGTGTCAGGCTTGCCGTGAACACAACCTGCCAGCGGCTGTACATTGCCACCGAAATGCCTGTTGATGATCTGCATACCCAGACAGATGCCCAGCACCGGAATACCGCACTGCAGCAGCGGGGCATAATGAGGGTATTCATCCGGTGAGCCCGGTCCGGGGGAGATGACCACCAGATCAAAATGTTCCATTCTCAGCCGGGAGGCATGAGAGCTATCAGCTGTGAATCGTGCAGGCTTGCAGGCAGCTGCAACTGTGGAATGCGTTTGTGGCATGCCTGTAAGCTCAGAGTCTGAACGCTGAAAATCACCGTTCAGTCTTGCGGTTTGAGTTGCGAGGAACTCGGAAGGTTCAACCGCGTGCGGCTCAGTCGTTGCGGCTTTGGCATTTGCCGTGCCTGTGTTGTGTATACCGGCAGGAATGTCTGCGCGGCCAGGAGGTTGGCGCTTGCAGCCTTTCACAGCTGCCCCGAAAGAGTTTTCATAAAGCAAAGACAGGCTGCGGTGATTAATCACATGTGGCGTACAGCCAGTGGCGGCATGCAGCAGGTGCGCCAGATTCAGTGTGAAACTGTCGTCGTTGTCAGAAAGCAGCAGCCGGAGCATATGGCGGTTCTCAGCGTTCTATCCAGATAAATGCGGCCTGCCTGCCGGAGGCCTTGACCCGACGATACGAAAAGAATGTTTCGTTAAGAGACCACGTGCACAGGTCAATGCCGAAAATACGGTGCGGTTGCAGACCGGCTTCCTGCAACTGGTGGCGCGTAAGCGACCACAGGTCCATGGTCATGGTTTTATCATCAAACCATGTCTGCCATGCCGGACCCCATTCCGTGTCAAAGTTGACAAACTGCGATGCTGCAGGGCCAAGGCTGGGGCCACGGACTGCCATCAGCTCCTGCGGCTTTACATTATAATGAGCGCAGAAGCGCGCAACGGCATTCTGGATAAAGCCTATGCGGTTGCCACGCCAACCGGCATGCAAGCCGGCAATGTATTTACCGGATTCATGGGCAATAAGAATCGGCTGGCAGTCTGCGGTTTTGATGATAAGCGCATCACCGGCTTTGGCCGTAGAGTGACCGTCTGCTTCTGTTACAGGGCGCTGGTCGATGGACGAGGAAGGCTGTGAATCCAGCACGAGTACATCGCCGTGTACCTGCTTAAGCTCAACCCAGCGGTCAAAGCCCAGCTGTTTTTGCAACATGTGCCTGTTTGCGGTTACGTGTGCCGCATCGTCACCCACGTCATACGAAATATTGGAACCGTCGTATTCTTGCCCCGCAGGGGAGTTGGCGGCGCTGCCAAGTCGTGTCTGAAAAGCGCAGCGGACGTTTTCTATGCCGGGAAAGCGAAAAGGAATTATGGTTACAGCCATGTGAGTGCCTCCTCGGTGCAGAGTGCTGTTACGGGTCTGTCCCACGGGTCGGAAGGCAGAGTAGGCAGCACCTGAAAAGAATACGCAAGCCCGATCAGAAGTGTGCTTTGCATCGCCGGAAGACTGAGAAACCGGTCGTAATATCCCGCACCAAATCCCAGCCGTGTGCCGCTACGGTCAAAGCCTACTCCGGGGATAATGGCAATGTCCGGAGAAAAGCTGCCGCTTTCCAGATCGACAGCAGGGCAGTTTGCCGGATCAGGCTCTGCTATGCCGTAGCGACCGGCTACCAAGTCCCCTTCGCACGTGCACGGCGCAAGGCACATTTCGCCGTCACACTGCGGAATGCAGCGGGGGAGCAAAACTTCGATGCCCCTTGCCCATGCGTCTTTTAATAACGCGCCTGTGGGCACTTCGTTGCGCACCGGCATATAAAGAAGTACCTGACGGGCGTCCTGCCACGACCGGTGTTCCAGCAGGTGCAGCTGGGCGCGGGCTCCATAGGAGGCGATCTGCGAGGGGCTGAGTTCCGTACGCTTTGTGATAAGCATTCGCCGCAGTGCTGCTTTGTCACACACTGCACAGGCTTCGTGATTTTGGTCTGGGTGCTGCTTGCTCATTGCGTTGATCGTATTCTTGTATAAAAGTATGAAGCATGGCGGACGGTAGGACTGTGCTGCAGTAAAGACAGCCGGAGTTTACGCGTCCGGACGATGCGAACCTTAGCAGGGAACAGGATGCCATGCAAAGCAATGACGTATACTGGATAGGCATTGGCGACGTGCACGAAAGCACACACCGCCTGAAGGATGTTCGCGGCATCCGTGAGGCGCAGGGCGTCATCATCAGCGGCGATATGACGCTTGCCGACGGGGCGACCGTGGCAAAGCGTGTTGTGGATGCTGTGAAAGAATACAACCCCGCTGTGCTTGCCCAGATAGGTAACATGGATAAGGCCGAAGTTGACGACTGGCTGAATAATGAAGGGATCAACCTGCACGCTCAGGGCCGTGAACTTGCAGAAGGCGTCGGCATTATGGGGGTGGGCGGCTCTATTACAACGCCGTTCGGTACTCCCAGTGAATTTTCGGATGAACAGATAGGCCTGTGGCTTGAGCAGGGGTGGCAGCAGGTAAAACAATATAAAAAGCTGTTGCTGGTGGTGCACAATCCGCCTGTCGGCAATGTCTGCGACCGCCTTCCCAACGGGGTGCATGTAGGAAGTCCTTCTGTGCGGGCGTTTATTGAACGCGTGCAGCCGGACGTTTGCCTGACTGGACACATCCATGAAGCCATGGGGACGGAGCAGATAGGCCATACAACAGTTATAAACACCGGAGCGTTTTCATCCGGAGGATACGCTGTTATCCGTAATGAATCTGAAAGATTGGTTGCAGAGTTGGTGCTTTTTTAAATAGAAAAAAACATTTTTTAAAATTATATGTTGACAGGTAAGGGGGTCAGGAGTATTTCTTACCTCCCTTGATTGAGGCATCCCCAACGATGCACCAGCAAGGCTAATACCTGAGAGTGACGCGGGGTGGAGCAGCTCGGTAGCTCGTCGGGCTCATAACCCGAAGGTCGTAGGTTCAAATCCTGCCCCCGCTACCAATTATCGGCCCCCTGCATATGCAGGGGGCCTCGTTTTTTTATCGGCAGCCGAACAGCTGTCGCATGAACGGAGGACACATGGCTAAAGAAGAAGCCATTACCGTAACCGGCGTAGTGCAGGAAGCACTGCCTAACGCCATGTTCCGTGTTGAGCTGGAAAACGGCCACGAAGTGCTGGCCCATATTTCCGGCAAAATGCGTAAGTTCCATATCCGCGTTCTGCCCGGTGACAAAGTAAGTGTAGAGCTTTCGCCCTACGATCTTACCCGCGGTCGTATTACCTTCCGTCCCCGGTAGGTCTGCTACGGCAGCAGCGTGTCAGACATTTTTGTCTGGCGCATCGGCAAGGCCCGCTTTGTTCGCAAAGCGGGCCTTGCCGCGTGTGGGGCGGGCTGACGTAGCTTTCATCAGCCGCCATACAGATGAGGCCAGCCATTTGAGCCGGAAGATTTTTGCGGAATGCTTGTCGGGTAGCCTTGTTGTAAGCTCATCAGTTGATACAATCAGATAACTGAGGCGGGAGAGTGGTGTATGGATAATGTTACGGCACACAGCAGATGGAGGTTGCTGCTTGTTGTCAGTATTCTTTAAACAAGATTACGCTGCTGTGTCTGCCGAAAACTGAAAAGGTCAATTTTAATGTTAGGCAGTATGCTGCTGCGGCGTGTGTAGCTGTAGCCCCGCGTAGTTTTTTATCTGCAGCCCCGCTCTCGTATCAGTTAGAAAATTTCTTTTGCAGGGAAAGGTGGCATTCCTCTCAGGCTTTTTTTGAGAAGGGCAACTGAGGCTTGGAGTTTTCCTTTGCCGCTGGAGGCGATAACGCGTTTAAAAAATAAACGAGCTTGTCCCAGACAATAAAAAAGCCTCCGGCATCGGGCCGGAGGCTTCTGTTTTTTTGATGTAAAAAGTCAGCGATTAGTACTGAACGCCGTTGTAGCAAGTCCGGTCGTCGTATTCCATCTGCTTACCTTTGTTCCACTGCGAAACAGGACGGTAGTAGCCCACGATGCGGGTGTACACTTCGGCCTCGGCTCCGCAGTTGGGACAGTTGTGGTGCTCGCCCTGCAGGTAGCCGTGATCTTTGCACACCGAGAAAGTAGGTGTGATGGAAATGTATGGCAGCTTGGTATTGCTGAACGCCTTCAGGATGAAGTTTTTCAGTGCCTTGTGGTCTGCCACTGCTTCGCCAAGGTACGTATGGAACACAGTGCCGCCGGTATAAAGCGGTTGCAGCTTGTTCTGATGTTCCAGCGCGGCAAACACATCCGCAGTGTTGCCTACCGGCAGCGCAGTGGAGTTGGTGTAATAAGGCGTGCCGTTGCCGGACGCTTTAATTTCCGAGTAAAGGCGCTTGTCAATGCGCGCAAGGCGGTAGCTGGTACCTTCCGCAGGGGTTGCTTCCAGGTTGTACAGGTTGCCTGTTTCTTCCTGATAGCGCGAAGTCAGCTTGCGCAGGTGGTCGAGCATGCGCTGCATAAGCCGGATGCCTGCGTCGGTCTCGATCCCCTTGCCCAGCAGGTTAAGGCAGGCTTCGTGACCGCCCACCAGGCCGATGGTTGAAAAATGGCCGTTAAGGCCGTTCTTCAGGTAGCGGCGGCTCCACGGGAACATGCCCCGCTCAAGGTTGTCGTTGACCATCTTGCGTTTGAACTCAAGCGACTCTTTGGCAAGGTCGGCATATTCCGTAATCAGGTCGAGGAAGTCCTCTTCGCCCTGAGCAAGGTAGGCAAGCTTGGGCAGGTTCAGCGTAACAACGCCGATGGAGCCGGTAAGGTCGCCCGCGCCGAAAAGCCCGCCGGTCTTTTTCCGCAGTTCGCGCAAATCCATCTGCAGACGGCAGCACATCGAGCGCACATCTTCGGGGTTGAGGTCGGAGCTGATGAAGTTCTGGAAATAGGGTACGCCGTATTTTGCGGTAAGCCTCAGCAGCAGATCGCCTATTTCGCTTTCCCACGGAAAATCGGTAGTGATGTTGTATGTGGGAATAGGGAACGAGAAAATTCTTCCGTCATGGTCGCCGTTGAGCATGACCTCAAGGAAGGCCTTGTTGATCATGTCCATTTCCGGCTGGAAGTCGCCATAAGAATCGTCGGACAGAAGTCCGCCGATGATGGCTGCCTCTTTGCCGATGTGTTTGGGGCATACAAGGTCAAAGCTCAGGTTGGTGAACGGGCTTTGTCCGCCCCAGCGGGACGTTGTGTTCAGGTTGAAAACAAACTTCTGAATGGCCTGACGCACTTGTTGGTAGTTAAGCCCGTCTTTGCGGATAAACGGCGCAAGATAGGTGTCCACGTTGTTAAACGCCTGAGCACCTGCCCATTCGTTCTGCAACGTGCCGAGGAAGTTATTCATCTGGCCGAGAGCGGTATCCAGATGTTTTGCAGGACCGGCACTGGAACGGCCTTCAAGGTTGAAACCTTCAAGCAACAGGTCGCGAAGGCTCCATCCGGCGCAGTAACCGGCAAGGCCGAACGACAGATCATGGATATGAAAGTACCCGTGATCATGCGCCTGACGTACCTCTTCGGGGTATTTTTCTAGAGAATATTTGGCCTGCAATGTGCCGGAAAGGTGCAGCATGAGCCCCTGAAACGAGTGGGTCATGTTGGCGTTTTCATTTACACGCCAGTCTGCCTTGTCCAGATAGTTGTCGATGGTTTCTGAAATATCCAGATACGCGGCAGTCTGCTCACGCAGCTGCCGTCTGGTTTCGCGGTACACGATAAACCGACGGGCAACGTGATACAGGCGCGACTCCATGAGCACCATTTCAACGGTGTCCTGCACCTGTTCCTGCAAGGGAATGTCGATCCCTTCGAGGCGCTGTTCTACTTTGCGGGCAAGACGCTTGGATAGCAGGGGGTCTTTAATGCCGCTGGCTTTGAGCGCTTTCAGAATAGCCAGTGCTATGCGGTCCAGCGACCATGTCTCCAGACATCCGTCGCGTTTCTGAATCTGTTTCGGCATGAGACCTCCTCGGGGGGACATAATCCTGAAGTTTCAAGGTGAAACCCTGTGGCAGATACTGACGTGCGGTTTCGATATGTTGGGGGGTAAGAATCGGAACCTGTGTCAGCCGGAACATAAAGGACTCAGGCGAGGCTTGAGCCAGCCTGAAAATTTCGGTCAGATTTTTGCGTGCTTCTTCGGGCTGGTGGGTACCGCCGCTCAGGTTGGGATACAGCTCCCACGGGCCTTTTACGTCTACGGCAAACAGGTCAACCAGACCGGCATTAAGAAGAGATTCCACGACGAGGGGGCGCATGCCGTTTGTATCAAGCTTGATACGCATGTTCAGGTTGCGCAGGTCTCGCAGTACGGTTTCCAGCTCGGGCACCAGCGTTGCTTCACCGCCGGTAACAACCACACCGTCAATCCATTTCACACGGTTTTCAAGAAAACGCATGATGCTGTCTTTGCTGACTGGAGCTATCTGGTCGGGGCTCCATGCCATGGTGAAGTTGTGGCAGGTGGGGCAATGCATATTGCAGCCGCCCATAAATATGACGCTGGTATTGTAGCCGGGCCAGTCGCACAGGCTGACCCGTTCAAATCCACGCACATAAGACCATGCAGAATTCATAATAAACTAGCTTCTTTTTGTAATCCGGCGCAGAGGTGCACGGGCTGTTCATCTATCGAAAAGCCGTTTTTTGTAAGCAAAGCCGGTGCGCTGCGCTGTGATGGTTTAAATTTAGACAAAGTGTAGCAAAAGTTTAAAGACTCTTGTCTCACACAGTCTCGAAAGATACATGACAGGGGGTGTTTTGTACAGTAGGGGGTAGCCGAAAACAGGAAAAGGAAAACGGTTACTTGTTGAAAACATTTGCTTTTTATGTGAGGCGGGCAAAAATTAAATAACATGCAAAGACGGAGGTTTAATTATCCACATGGTAAAAACTTGTGGAAAACACCGGATGCCAACGGGGGAAATCTGATATGTTCAGAGAGTGTTTTTGTAAAGTACGCAAGTTGATATAAAACAGATGGTTAACATGTGGAAGATGTGTTCAGGGCACTATCGAACACTTTGGCGCAGGGCGTGTGCAAAAATGCACAAACGTATTATTTAGCAATCTATATTGCGTGGGTGCCAAACAAAAAAAGCGGCTCGCATGGCGAGCCGCTTATTAGTGTCGGATAAAAGACTATTCAAGACAGAATTCAACGGTAAATTCACCGTGGTTTGTCTTGAAGGGGATGGCTATGATGGGGCTTTTTGTTACATGGCTGATGGTATGCCCGTCACCCATGATGACAGAGGGGGTCGCACCCTGAAAAACCATTCCCATTTCTGCCAGAGCCGCTCGGGCCTGTCCGGAAATCATGTTAGTTACCTCGCCTACGGCATCTTTGGTATCCTGAATGATGTCCTGAATATCGTCACCCAGCATGGCCTTTACAACCGCGATGGCACACTGTTTGGTAAAGGTGACGGAAATGCTGCCGTTTTTATGGCCGGTTATGCCTACGACCGCAGATACGTCACCTTTGGCAACGTTGTTCTTTTTTACATACGGCTGTCCCGGTGTGGGCGTAATGCCTGCCATGGTAGACAGCACGTTGGTAGTAGCCGTAACAAACGGCTTTGCAATCTCAATCCCGCTGGTGCTCATTTCGAGCGTCTCCTTGCTTGCCGGAACAATGTATACGTAATTGTCACTATACCGTTCGCCGAAAGGCGATATGGATTTCACGAATAGAAGAAAACAATATTACGTGACCAACGTTAACTCGTCCAGCCCATAATGGTTACGGTTTTATGTTGCGGGATTATAATTTTATGCTTGCAGCGGTTATGCACTTGCCGAAGCAAGGTTGGACTGCACCGCACGGTACAGGCGGCTGTCGTAACCGATTTTGTTGCCGATAAACTCCAGAGCGTGTCCGAAATGTTCTTTTGCCTCGGTGCTGCGTCCTGCTTTTATGCACACCAGACCAAGGTTGTTACGAATCTTGGCTTCAAATGCTGCCGAATTGAGCTGGCGGGCCTGCCGCAGGGCCTGATGTAGCAGAAATTCTGCGTTGGCAAGGTTGCCGTCGGAAAAAGCCTTCATTCCGCTTCGGTTGAGATGTGTTATACGGCTGGCGGCGCACATGGTGTGTCTCCTGTTTCTTTAGTTGGTTTCTGTTTCTTTGGAATGGCTGCTAAGGCACTGGCGCAACGTGGAAATACCGCACGAGTGCAACATGGTAACCGGAATACTGCGGGAGCGGGCGTACTGCATCACTTCTTTGCGGGCGGAATGAGAGACTTTGTTGGTAAATACGATGACAAGGTCGGTGGCACCCATTTGCCCTGAAATTTTGTTTTCCTTGCCGGTGAATACCTTCAAGTTGACCCCGTTCTTTTTTGCGGTGTCAATGTAGTCCCTCTTCAGTCTGTCCATGCCTCCGATAAGGGTGGCGCACATAAGCTTTCTCCTGAGTGATTGTGGTTAAGATGAATTGATCAGCATGAAATCAGTTCCTAGTGAAAATGAAAATCAATGTCAACTAAAAAAGGAGTACAAATTTCATTTCCCAGTATGATAGGCAAAGAATGCACAAGTTCTGCTGTAAGTCCTGTACGGGCAGGGACTGTAGTGTGAGAAAATTTCTATTTTTATATCAGTGTATTAATGCGTATGAAAAATAAATCTATGTCAGGCAGAATACTGCTTCAGCTTTTTCTGTTTTTTTGTGTGCTGTCTGTTGCTGTGCCTCAAAATGCGTTGGCTCATCCGCATGTTTTTGTGGAGTCCCTTATCGACATTGAGGCAAAAGACGGTCGCATAGTGGCGCTGCGCGAAACATGGAGTTTCGACGAAATGTCCAGCGTGCTGTTTTTGGGCGACCTTGACCTGAATCAGGACGGGAAGCTTTCGGAAGATGAATGGAATTCATTAAAAGGCGATATTTCATCATACCTGCATGAAGAAGGCTTTTACACGCATATTCATGTGGCAGGTCAGACATATGGGGCTGCCAAGGTAAACGATTTTGTGGCCACATTTAAGGACGGTATGTTGCGCTATACGTTTACGATTCCCCTGAATCTGCCGGTTCCGGAAGGTGAGACGGTAAAAATAGCCATTTATGATCCTACATACTATACGGCGTTCTTTTTTGAAAAAGAGCATGTCAGCGTGAACGGCGAAAAATCTGATGCCGTTTCTATGAATGAAGCGCCTGAACTTGCCTATTACTATGGGCAGATTGTGCCCTACGCGATTCATCTGGGGATGTAGTGGTGTTGTTACGAATAGTTGTCGCCACAGCTGTGGTGTGTCTTTTTTCTGTGGTGGCGTGGGGCGGACCTTTTACGGGCGGGCCGAAAAGTGCGGAGGCTGTGTCTTCGGAGAAGGCGCAGAATCCTGCACCTGAAAGTGAATTTTTTGCATTGGAGCCGCCCGCTCAAGCTGCTGCGCAGGGCTCTGCAGCTGTTGCCGCACAAGGGGACTCAGGTACCGGTCTTGTCCCTGCAAAGGATGCGCTGCGGGCTCGCGCAGGGGGCGGATTCACAGGCGGAGCCGGACATTCCCGTAACGGTGCTGCAGTAGCTGCAGATACCGGCAATCCGACAGGTTCGGGATTTTCAGGACCGGGATTTTTTACTCCTCCTCCCGTCTATAACCGCATCATTGCATATGCCACAAAGGCGCAACATTCGTTGCGCGGGCAGATGGTTTCTTTCGCCTCCGACATTCAAAGTGTTCCTTATGGTTCTGCCTTCTGGCTGTTTCTCGGGCTGTCGTTTATTTACGGCGTTGTCCATGCCGTGGGGCCGGGACATGGCAAGGCCGTTGTGTTCTGCTACTTTCTCGGACGTTCCGGCAGTGCGGCAAAAGGGCTGCTGATGGGCAACCTGCTTACCGCGGTGCATGTTCTTTCCGCTGCTGTGCTGGTGTTTGCGGCGCACCTGTTGTTTGAGCAGGGCGCAGCACGGGGAATCCACGGAATAAGCGGCTCCGTCCAACGCTTCAGTTATGGTGTGATCATGGTTGCGGGTGCGGTCATGGCGTTGCATGCGCTGTATGAACTTTTCAGTGGCAGGCTGGGCAGGCGGGTACGTGATGCGAAAAGCGGATGCTGTTCTGCCGGTTATGGCAGCATTGCCACTGTTTCACTGCTGGCAGGTCTTGTACCGTGCCCTGCGGCCGTACTGATCCTGACTTTTGCCCGCGGACTTGATATAACGCAGGCGGGAGTACTGGCTCTGGTCACTCTTGCCTTAGGTATGGGGCTGACGACATCGGCATTTGGAGTGCTGAGCATGATGTCGCGCAGGGTGCTTATGCATACTGCAGGATGCGCCACCAGCAGCACACGGGTAATAACATTGCTATACGGGGTGCTTTCCGTAGCAGGTGCTCTGGCTATTACCCTGCTTGGTTTTATCATGTTTGCAGGTACAGCTTGATGTAATAAATAAGGCATCCTTTACGGATGCCTTTTTAGTGACGTTACCTACGGAGTTGATTATAATCGGCTGATTATTCCTCACTCCATGAAATACATTCGACAGGGCAGGTGGAGATGGCTTCTTCCACACAGTCTTCCTTGCATGACGGGTCTGCAACCTCTGCAGTGCTGCCGTCGCTGGACATTCTGAACGCCTCAGGGCACAGTTCGACACATGATTCACAGGCAACACATTCCTCTGCATTGATAACAAGTACTTTTGCCATGAATAACCTCCATTCCGGAATTTTTATTGCAATCTGAAGCTAGCATGACAGGAACCTTCTGTATATGCCTGCGTTGTTATATCCGTCAGGGGCAAAACGCAGCGAGCTTTCATATCGGGGACTAAATGAGCAACAACGCAAAAGTGATCAAAGAGAACCTTGCTCGGGCAAAGTCGTATTTTAACAGGCACGATGTTCAGCGCGCTGTCGCTGCAACTGCAACGGCTGTTCAGGCCTGGGTAAAGGGCGGCGAACCCTCTCTTGGCAAAGTGGAACTGCAAGGCGCACTACGTGAAGTTGTCAGCCTGTTGAGCAGGGCGGATGAAGTATCTGCAGAACTTGGCGGCCCTCTGGTGTGGCAGCCGGGGCAGGAAAAAGTACTGTTGGTCCAGCTGGCAAACGTTCTGCGGGCGTTGCAGCATCAGGACCTTGGCGAAGATCACCGTAAAATTCTGGAAAGAAAGCTGAAGCTGGATAAGCTGTTCAACTATGGCTGCCGCCTGCTGGAAAACCATAAGGTGAAGGAAGCCGATGAAGCCTTTCAGGAAGCCATGACCCATCATAAAGACGAAGATGTGATCTTCCGGATGATGGGAGAGCGCATGATGGCGGCTTCGCAGCCCGCAATGGCTTTGCGGTATCTCAAACGCTCTTTGAAAGCCGCGCCGGAACGCAGCGTGGTGGAAATGACCATTGATGCCTACAAACGTTCGGGCAATCATGGCTCGGCTGTAAAGTTGCAGCAGAAGTATGCAGATTTGTTGAAATGAAATAGTGTATAGGTGAGGCACTCTGGCACTATCCTGCTGCCAAGCCAATGCGGCCGGGGCAGGGCTGGAAAAGTACGCTTTACTGTGTGAGCAACTCTTTTTTATGGAACTACCGCAGGCCGGTGTTGTATTTTGTCTGCGTTTATATGGTCGTGTTATTCCGAGGTCTGTCTAGATGGCGGAATCTTTTGATAAGAGGGGCAGCCTTTAGTGCCCCAAGGCATATCATTGCCAAGTAATGCTATGTTCTTGTCAGCTGCCGCGCCGAGGCATTTTGTAGTATGTGTCTGCTATGTGCGCGGCAATACGTAATCCCAATATTTGCTGTTAACCCTGACGTTGCAATACTTCAGGGGACGAACATGCACTGAAATGGCCTGATAGCGGGATCTAAGGTATCGCCTGTTACCAGGTTCCATCTTTTTCTCACTGCTCGGGCGTTGCAAGAAACACTTTGATTAGACTCAGCACTTTCGTTGCTGTCTGTTTACCCCCGCTCTAATTGGCTCAGAACATAATACAACATTGCGTTGTCGCGACCTGTCCGGTGCGACTTTTGTTACTACTGCAATGCCTTGATACAGGTGTTTTTAAGTGCGGTAACGTCTGAAGGGTCATTGTTTAGAGCTGCCATCACACTCCACAAGCGGCTGCCGATGTTATCAAGCCCCAGCAGGTATGCGCTACGGATGAAATAGTTGGTGATATCTCCCCCGAAAACCATATTGCACTGCGCACAGTTTCGGGAAAGGGAACCGCATCCCAACAGTCCGCGACGGACAGCCACTGCTTTTTCACTATGCCATAACTTTAGCGGGTGGTGCTCCAGAAAAGACCCGAGCTCAAGATCGCCATCGTAGTCGCGGCAACACAGAGACATCTTGCCGTCAAAAGTTATGGCGATGGTGTTGAACGGCATTGAGCAGGAGTACGCGTGTGGATAAATCAGGTTGTGAAAGGGGATGATTTCCTTAAGGAACGAAGGATCAGGGCTTAAGGAGTTAGGAAGCGCAAAGCTCATTTGTTCCAGAGGAATGAACCGCCCGAATATTTTCAGGAAAAGATCAATCTCATCCGCATTTGTTTCGGAAACAATGTAGTTTGTTCCGATGGTGAAGTTTGTGCCTTGCTCCTTATTGTGTTGCATAATGGCATGCATGGATTCGAACACTTTTTCAATCTTGCCGCCTTTGCGGATGGCTGCATAGGTCTCTGGCGTAGCTCCGTCAATGGACACTCTGAATTGATTGAATGTTTTTGAAAAGAGCGGAAGAGTGCCCTTCAGCTTGCCTGTTAGCTGAGCGTTAGTGCTGAAGAAGACAGTAAAGTCGCGTGCATGAGCGATGTTGATCAAATCGTTGATCTGGGGGTGTACCAGCGTTTCTCCGACGGTATGGAGTGCTGCATGATGTATTCCCATGCTTTTTAATCTGCATATTACCTGATCAAAAACAGCTGGTGGCATAATTCCTTTAGGTCGTTTTGACATCTGGGTATTGCACATGGAGCAGTTCAGATTACAGCGGTTGGTGATTTCTATAAAAGCAGACGTAGGTACATTGGCAGTATTTCTGTTTCGATAAGGAAGTTCTGTGGCTGCTGCTTTGAATGATGCAGTCGCTATGCCGGTGTGTCCGGCATTCTGGGCCATGCTGCCGATGGTATTAAGAATGTTGTTTTTGCCAGCATGGGCGGTTGTAATATATCTGCCTTTGGCAATTCTTTTTGCACCGGAAGTGGGCATGCTTGCCAGATATTCTCGCAAGGTGAAGGCTAGCCGCATGTTTCCCTCTGGACCAAGGTGATACATGTCTTCGATAAACAGATTATTATTGTCGGCAAAGTCAGAAATATCGAGAAAGTGTGCATCGGTGCGGCTGCATACTTCCTTCAGGGCAAGGTTGTAGGAGTCAATATTCTCCTTTAACCCGAGATGTTTTTCTTCCAGTTCTTTGTGGACAACTGTGGAAATGAAAACAAGTGTTATGCCGTACCGTTGTGCCAGAACGGCAGCTTGCTGGGCTTACCGTCTATAAGTTTCAAGTTCGGTGTAAACTACACATCCTATCTCATCCACAATCTGTACTCGGTTACTTTTGATATACTGCCACAACAGATTTTGGAGTTTCGGGCTTACCTTGCCAATATGTTCTTTGTCTTCGCGGCTTGTAATGCGAGGAAAGCAGTCCACAATTCCTATTTGAGCAAAGATTATGTCAGCTTTGGTTTTTGCAGCATCCACGATAGCGTCAGGCAACGAATCCATTGTGCGCGCTCTGGCAGACAACGACATGACTTCCACATCGTTATGTGTTTTTGAAAGATGCTTTTGCAGCAAAAAAGGCCAGGTAACCTGCATTGGAACATCTCCAAGCTCCACAGGTCGTTCCATGCCCAGATTGTCAGTCACCGCCATTATACGGCTATGCACATCTTTCATGTCATTATTCCTTATATCGCAGTATGTTGGGTGTTTCTGCTAACTGAAGCGGCAAGGTGTGCCCCCTATGGCCGGCACGTTTACGCCTTTACGTTTTGCTGGTGCAGACTGATGCCGGTGTGTTCCGGCGCTGTCTGTAACTGGCGCCAAAGCTTTGTACAACTGAGAAGCTGACAGGTGTGGCATTTTTTCATGCTGAACGTTGGGCGCATAATAACATAATCTGCCGTGATGTTTTGAAATCATAAGCGACAGATCATGCCTTGCAGCGCAATGGAACAAACTTACGGGATACGTGTGAGCGTAACCCGTTTGTCGGACGGACTACTCCAGTCGAAGAGCATGTAGTGCTAAGACCAGTATTGCTTGCTGGTTTAGTGAGGTGCCTTAGGGGCCCTTTAAGCAAGTACGCTGGGCGCTGTTACAGTTCCAGCAGTTTGGCTACGCGCTCGGGGTCAAGAGCGTGACCGGTGCGCGGGGCATTCTGCTGCTGGCCGAACATACTATTGCCCAGCAGGTTCATGGTCAGCCCGTAAGCCTGATCCACATCATCCGCGGCAGGAACCGTTTCTGCGACCTGCGCAGCCTTGGGAGCTTCCTGAACCTCTTTGCGGCGACGGGAAGCGTCTTTGGCTTTTGCCAGCATTTGATCAATTTGCGAAAGCGAAGAGCCGATGTTCTGTGTACGGGTTGCAGTGATGGACATGGCTGTTCTCCTTGGGAATGGTTTTCCTATGCCAGACCTCTTTGCAAAACACGGACGCAGAGTGTTTTATTGTTATTATATTAGCAAGTTACATTAATTGCAGTTAGAAAGGAGGCAATGTTTTCCGCAGCTTTTACAGGCTAACGGCCCTCTTCCAGCTTGCGGCGCAGGGTGTTGCGACTGATGTCCAGCCTGCGGGCTGCCTTGCTTAAGTTGCCGCCTTCCTCCTGTACAATCTGCTGAATGACTGCACGGGTGATGTGGTCCAGTGTGCCTTCCAGCAGCAACCATGCTTTCCCCGGCGCATCTGGCGCAACCTCTCGGGCGGGCTGAGCAACATATGGAGCGCGACCGCCGGCAGCAGGAAGCGGTGCATGCCAGCCATCGGCTGAAGCCTTAGCGTTGTGAAAGACTTCCGGTTGAGCTTGTCGTGCTTCCGGAGAGCTCAACGCCGCTTCTTCAGGATACAGTATAGAGAATTTTTCCGCGTAGTTCTGCAGTTCGCGGACATTGCCGGGCCACGGGTGCGCCAGCAACTGCCGTCGTACAACATCGGTAACGGCAGGGGTGGATCTGTTCAGTTCTGCGCTGAAGCGCTCCAGAAAGATGCCGAACAGCAAGAGGATGTCTTCCGGCCGTTCTCGCAGCGGGGGGATGCGGATATCAAGAACATTCAGGCGGTAGAAAAGGTCCGCACGAAATCTTCCTGCATTGACTTCCGCCTCCAGGGGTGCGTTGGTGGCGGCAATAACCCGTACGTTTACCGGAATAACAGCCGTTGAGCCGACGCGCATGACTTCACGTTCCTGCAACGTTCGCAGAAGTCGTGTCTGCAATTTCGGGCTAGTGGCATTGATTTCGTCCAGAAAAAGCGTGCCGTTGTGGGCAAGCTCGAACATGCCCGCCTTGCCGGATTTTAACGCGCCGGTAAATGCGCCGCCCACATAGCCGAACAGTTCGCTCTCCAGCAGGTCTTCCGGCAGTGCACCGCAGTTTATGGCCACAAAATTTCCTTGCGCCCGCGGACTGTGGTTGTGGATGCTCTGCGCAAAAAGCTCTTTACCTGTGCCGGTTTCGCCAACCAGCAGAATGCTGCTGTGTGTGGAGGAAAATTGTTTGGCCCGCGTGATGCAATGCTGCATAGCCGGACTGTTGTGGACGATGGTCTCAAAAGTGTGCCGCGCTGTGGGCAGATCCGGTGCGGCGCTTTTACGGAAGCTGTGCTCCAGTTGCTCAATCTGCTGGATGTCATGAAAGGTGCAGATGAGCGCGTCGGTCTGGCCTTCGTGCACATGCGCGGTAACGTTGACTGAAAGCTTTGAATCTTTGACAGGAATAAGGGCGCGAACTGTTTCCGCGCGGCCTTCCGGTACCGCCCGCCAGTCCAGCTCCGGAAACAGTTCGTCCAGTGTCGTCTCTGCGCAGTTCTGGTTTTCTTCAAGCATGGCACGTACGGCAGCATTGCAGTGGCGCAGCTCACCGGTGGGCGAGGCCAGAAGCGCACCGCCGTCCATTCGGTCAAGCACCACCTGCAGGCGGCTGGACATGGTAGCCTGCCGCGTCAGGTATACATGTGTGGCAACGGCATACTGCAAAGTGTTGGTGACAGAATCTGCACCGTTTTCTACCAGTACTCCCTCCATGCCGTACCTTCGGGCAGTTTCTGCGGCTACGGCATCACCCGCGATGGCCTCGATATTCTGCCTGCGGGCCTGCTCCATGATTTTGCCCATGGTTTCCGGTTGCCCCGCCGCATAAAAATCAATGGAAAACCCCAGCGCCGCACTGGCTCCCTTGGCTTTTCGCAGGATATCACTGTGGCCCACAACGCCGATGCGCATATTTCTTTTCAGCAACGGTTCAAGGCACAGGTAGATGTCAAAAGAGGACACTTCGAGTTCTGCCACGGGAATGGGGCATTCGGCGCGGATCAGCTCTGCCGTCATCCCCCGGCTGATAAGAAAGTCAACGCCCTCCGCCATCAGACTTTTGGCAAGGCGCAGGCCGTCTTCCATGCTGGCCGTGTGTACGGGCACGTTGAATCCCATTTCCTGACAGATGGACCTGCACAGGTAGGCGAGACTTTCATATGGGGCGATCAGGGCAATGCTCATGCGGTTCTCCTGCTCCGTAAATACTCATGTGGTCATTTTTGTTGCACCAAAATTGAGCAAATGAATAGAGGGAAAGCAAACAGAAATTGATAACATGCCTTGAAGAATAGACAAAAAAATATTGGCACGCTTTGCGCTTTATAAGTAGAAAACAAACGCTTCTTCACAAGGAGAATGCCATGTCTACTTACCAGACCGCTATCAATAATACCGTGTATACCGCCTCTTCCGCAAAGCCCGCTGCAAAGAGCGAAGCTCAGGCTGAAAAGGCTCAGTCCCGTACCGAAAGCAAGCCCGCTTTTGTCAGTGCATTTGATGCATTCGGCCGCGGCTGGGGACGTCGTTAGTATTTCATGCATACCAGTTAGTACGTCGCTTCCCCTCCCACACCGGTGCGGCTTCCGCAAATCACCGCACCTCAGACGTATTAGCTCGCTCCTACTTGCGGCTCCCTTTTTGTGCTGTGAAAAGGGAGCCGTGGTGTTTTTATCCTGCAGCCGGAATGGTCATCCGGCTGGTCTTGTAGCCTCCTCCCGCGGAATCCGGCGGCGTTGTGCCGGAACTCCATACTGAAAACGCCCCGACGGTGCAGGTCGGGGCGTTTTCGTGTTTCTAGCTATCGTTTTCATTATTGCGGGATCGGGTGATGAGCCGATTCGGACATGTCCAGTTCCCGCGTATGGCATACGCCGCAGTTATTGCCGCTGGCTATGGGGCCTGCCATCTGCTGGTATTGCATGGGCTGGATGTTGTCGATGTCCATGCCACCCCAGGCATTGTCTGCCATGTACACAGAGTGTGTGGCTCCGTGGCAGCCCTGACACATGATGGCGAACATATCGTCATGCCTGTTCTGGAAGAGATCCGCCTTTGAAGCTGTCCACTGCCCGAACGCGCTTGCGTCGGGGGACGGATGCTCTGCAAAGTCATGGCATACGGTGCAGTCGGGTAGTTGTGTCCAGGCCTCACGGGCGGGGATATCTTCTACGGATTCCACCTGACGCGGCGTAAGCGGCTCAAGCAACGCTCTGGCTGCGTAGCGTCCGTTGTCGATTTCGTTTTTCAGCAGGCCTATAGCATGGTCTTCCATTTCGCCGTGGCAGTTGGCGCAGCTGAGGCCCATCATGTTATGGATACCGCGGAACGACTGCGTTGCCCCGTCCGGCGCGGAAGGATGACAACCGTTGCAGGCATCGGCGTCACGGTCGGTCAGATAGTTTGCATGCCAGCCGTGGATAGCTGCGGAGAATGCCGGAATTTCGCTGTTGCCGTCGTGGCAGGACTTGCACTCGATAACTTCGCCCTTTGCAGCGCGGCCGGTAAAGTCGGTACCCTGAATTTTATCATGTACGGCAAAGATGTCGCGCTGCGTGGCTTCGCTGACACCGGACATATCTTCTACCGCCCATTCACCACCATGGCAGCGGTTACAGGCTACTTCGCCGGAAGCGGCAACAACGGTTTTGGTTGCAGCCAGCAGTGCACCTGTTGCTTCGTCACGGGCTTCGACCACGTATACCGGATACGGATTGAAGGAGCCGGCTACAGGATAGGGAGTTACTTTGACGTCCAGAGCTTCATACGCGCGGAACTCGTCATTAACAGCAAACTGCCCTTCGGGGCCGTGTCCGTTTTCCGGGCGGAAGGTAATGGTCACACCGCCGGTGATGATTTCCGGCGTGGAGTCGCGCCGGACAAGCTGCGCGCGCAGATCGCTGCCTGCGGGTGCCAGAGCAAGCGCACCGTCTTCCACCACACTGTGCATGCCCTTGGTGCTCCATGCCAGCAGCACATAAGGCGCAGTGTCTCGGTCAAAAGAGGGTATTGTCGTTTCCAGCTTGCGTATGGCCGGAGCCGCAGTTTCATCCACTTTGCCGTTCAGGTCTTTTACAATGTACGTGGCAAGCGCCATGCGTTCTTCCGCAGTGCCGAGGAAAGGCGGCATATGCAGCCGCAGCTTGCCTTGACCGTTCAGCTGCGAGTCCATGCCGTAGACGCTGAACTTTTCCGTTTTATCCAGAATGCTCAGCATCGGGCCGGTAATGCCGTGGCACGTCATGCACTGAAGCTTATATATCTCTTTACCGGCTTCCAGAATGTTGTCGTCGGTGATTTCTTTAACATGTGTCCAGCGGGCGGTTTGCAGAATGCCTTCGCTGACAACGCGGGGCACGTCCTCAACCCTGATGGAGCTGGAATAGGTATGCCCGTACAGCAGGTACGGGCGTCTGCCCGCTTCACGCACCCATTCGAACAGGCCGATCTGGGCAAGGCCTAAAGCAAGAACAATAACGACCAGCGGCCTGCGCACACTGAGCGGTTTGAACCATGCAATGGCAAGGCTTAAAAGCAATGTAACGATGCCCAGCGGTACAAAAGCCTGCACCAGATGCGGCGTCTGGGTGGAGCGCTCCATTACCATGGACTGCTGCGGGTCGGGCAGTACATTAAGGTACCACAGGCCGGAAAGCGCAGCCGCGGCAAAAGGCAGACCTACCCATACTGCTGCGCGGCGTACCATGCGCTCGCGGGTGGGTACATCCGGTATGCGGATGGCGGTGACAAAGGCAAACAGTCCGGCAAACATCAGGCACAGGGCAAAGCGCAGGCTGAGCGAGGGCCAGAAAGATACGTTGAAAAAGCCGTCCCAGAATTCATGGGTCTGTGCCCACTTGCCGGGGGTCAGCATTACGGTGATGACACCGTTGATGACCACCAGCGACATGAAGGCAAAGAACGCATATACCCAGCCCACTTTAATGTGGGATTTGCGGGGCATGGAATCAAAATAATAATGATAGATCAGCAGCGCAAAAATTTCGCCGAGGAAAAAAGCCCACTCCGCAGCCCAGCCAAACGCGAAAGAGTGCGTCAGCGTGCTGGTGACCGTGGGCGATAAGATACTGATGGTAAACCAGATGCCCACACCCGTCAGGCCGCCTGCAACCATAGTGGTCAGAACGAAAAACCTGGTATGCTTGCGGACGTGGTCAAGGATGTGGTCGGATTTTTCACGCACTGCCTTCATCTCGGTCAGAACCAGATAGAAGCCGCCGCCGACGGCAAAGTGCGCAATGAAAACATGAATGATGGCAACAATGGCAATGACAAGGCCGCCGCTCAGAAAGGGCGTCCACCAGACTGGATATTCCATCTTATCCCTCCCTTTCCATATCGTTTGCGGCCGCATTGTTGCCGGTTGTGGCAAGCTTCAGCACCCATACCATCAGCACCGCGGTAAGCAGCAGCGAACCGAGGAAAAGGAACATGGGCGAATATTGTCCTTCGCTTGGAATGTCGGCTGCGCTGAACCACGGGGCAAGATAAAGGGCACGCAATACAGCGCGGACACCTACCATCAGCACGACAGCGGCGGTGGTGAATGCAATGGTCATTTTAAGACGTGACCGCCATGCAAAGTGCAGCGCCGCAAGGCCACATACAATACCGGCCAGCAGCAGAGCCGTTCCCAGCCCGTGCCTGCCCATGAACGCAGTGGTCATATGACGGGGCAGCGCAAAAAGGAACAGCGGACCGGCCAGCATCTGCGCTGCCGTGCTCCAGAAGAACCAGCGCAACCCGTCACGTACCAGCGGTTTTGCCGTGGCATCATCAAGTACGTTTTTTCTGACTGCTCTGCGGGCCAGCACGGCCAGTGTCAGCCCGCCGATTGACAGCGCGGCAAGGAAAAAGTGCAGTATGCGCGGCCACAGAATAGGGTCGCCGAGATTCAGCATACTACCGTCCTGCTGCTCGAAATATCCTACCCAGCGGTCGGGGGAGAGCATCAGGGTGACATTATTTACAAGGATAAAGCCGGTAAACAGCAGAAGAGCGCAGGCGATAACAATAAATACAGTGCCGTTGCGTTTTTTCTTTATGCTGCCGGAAAAGCCGTATAGCAGGTAGTAGGCAGCCATGATGACAAGAACAAGACCCAGCCAGTACATAGCCATGATCACTGAACTGGTGTATAAGAAACTGCCGTAAAGCACCTGTGCGAACAGAAGCGGCGCCACCCCGAAGTTGATGGTCATCGCCAGCAGACTGGGCAGGGCTTTGCCCAGCAGTGATACGGCAGGATCGCGCGGTTTGGCTATGCTGCGCACAGTGGCAATGACAGCCGACCCCACCACGCTGTTCATGAACAGCAGGTGAAAAGTGAAGGTGAGTAGTAAAAACCCTTCAAGCCAGCCCCAGTGAACGGGGATGGAATCTGCCGGGGGGATCAATGCGGCCGGATTCATGGGGAAGTCCTCCGTTTAGGTAGCATGCGTTTGTCTGCGTTACATACCGGTTGTAAAAGCAATCAGCATTCCGGTAACGTGTATTGCAAAGTATGTACGTGGGATTGCATCAGCGGGCAAGGCTGGATGCCAGTTATATTGAGTTTTTGGTAAAAAGGGGTATGGTGCGCCGCATGTTTAGCAGAGTAATCGAACGCTCGGTGATCATTTCGGCAACACCGTGGACCGTATGGCGGGTGCTGGTCGATTTTGACAACTGGCCGAAGTGGAACCCTTTTATGCCCTCTGTTGAAGGTACCGCCGAAGCCGGTCATGCCGTTCTGGCGCAGACGCGACTTTGGAGCGACAAATTGCAACCATTTGCTTTGCGTGTGGAGCAGGTGGATTTTTGCCGGCAACTTGTGGTGGCCGGATCGTACCGTATGCCCGGGCTGATTGATGTTATCCATTGCTTTATCATTGCGCAGCTGGACAGCCGTACGTCACGCTTTACACACGGGCTGCGAGTTTCAGGGCTGCTTATGCCCCTTATGGGATCACGTATCGAACGCGTTGCTGCAAAGGGCATGGATACTGTGAACATTTCACTGAAAGCCGTTGCACAGGGCGGCCAGTAGTATATACGTATGGCAACAGTATTTTTATTGTTTGATGTTGGTAATACCAATGTAAAGATCGGTATCGCTTCAGAAGCCGGAGTGCACGCTTCGTATGTCTTGCCCACGGACAGGCACCAGACAAGTGATTCTCTGGGGTTGCGTCTTGTGGATGTGGTGCGCCATGCCGGATATTGCGAGCGTGACGTGACCGCAGGTGTGGCAAGCTCTGTTGTGCCCAGCTTCAACCCGATTCTCAGGCAGGCATGCGAACGGTATTTTGACCGCCCGTTGCTGCTAGCCCCCGGCGATATAGAAATACCGCTGGAGAATCGTTACGAGCGCCCGCAGGAAGTGGGCGCGGACAGGCTGGTAGCGGCTTTTGCTGCGCGCAGACTGTGGCCGGAGCCGCGTTCCATTGTGTCAGTGGATTACGGTACCGCTACAACATTTGACTGTGTGCAAGGCGAAGCGTATCTTGGTGGGCTGATTTGCCCCGGAGTGCATTCCGCTGCGGGGGCTCTTGCTTCCGGTACGGCGCGTTTGCCGCGCATCAGTCTGGATGTGCAGGACGACCTGCCTGTGGTGGGTCGCAGCACCAGCATGAGCCTGAACCACGGTTTCGTCTTCGGGTTTGCGGCAATGACAGAAGGACTCTGCACACGACTGGCGGGTGTGCTGGAAGCTCCTATGCAGGTGGTCGCCACCGGCGGCTTTGCGCGGTCCATTGCCCGTGTCAGTAGCTGTTTTGATCACGTCAGGCCCGACCTGTTGTTGGAAGGCCTGAAAATTCTCTATATGGAAAGCGGTATCAAAGGCTGATGCCTTGCCGCGATCTTCCCTAATGGCGTAGCAGGGCAGCAAATTTGCTTTGCAAAGCTCAAGGAGAACAGAATTATGAGTACTATCGTTTCCGTCTGGGCCAGAGAAATTCTCGATTCCCGCGGCAATCCTACTGTTGAAGTAGAAGTTTCCCTTGAATCCGGTCATTCCGGCCGTGCCGCTGTGCCTTCCGGTGCATCCACCGGCAGCCGCGAAGCGCTGGAAATGCGTGACGGCGATAAAGGCCGCTACCTTGGCAAAGGCGTTGAAAAGGCTGTTGATAATGTAAACGGCGAAATCGCTGAAAATATTGTCGGCCTTGACGCTCTGCGTCAGGTGGCTGTGGATAACACGCTGATCGACCTGGACGGTACCGACAATAAAGAACGCCTTGGCGCCAACGCTATGCTGGGCGTTTCTCTGGCTACCGCGCGTGCGGCTGCCAACTTCCTCGGCATGCCTTTGTACCAGTACCTTGGCGGTATCAACGCCAAAGTGCTGCCCGTACCCATGATGAACATTATCAACGGTGGAGAGCATGCTCCCAACAACCTTGATATTCAGGAATTCATGATCATGCCTGTGGGCGCTCCCACCTTCAGCGAAGCGCTGCGTATGGGTGCCGAGATTTTCCACCATCTTAAAAAGATTCTGGCTGACGACGGTCATGTGACCAGCGTGGGCGACGAAGGCGGCTTTGCTCCTAACCTTGGCAGCCACGACGAAGCATTCCAGTACATCATGCGCGCCATCGAAGCTGCCGGTTACATTCCCGGTGACGAAGTGGCTCTTGCCATTGATGCCGCTGCCTCTGAATTCTACAAAGACGGCAAGTACCACCTGAAGGGTGAAGACAAAGTTCTGTCTTCCTCTGAAATGGTTGACTGGCTTATGGACTTCACCAAGCGCTACCCGCTGATTTCCATCGAAGACGGCATGGCCGAAGGCGACTGGGACGGCTGGCAGGAGCTGACCGTGAAGGTGGGCGAAAGCGTACAGATCGTGGGTGACGACGTGTTCGTGACCAACCCCGACATTCTGGCTCAGGGCATTGATGAAGGTGTGGCAAACTCCATCCTTATCAAGCTGAACCAGATCGGTACCCTTACCGAAACGCTGGACACCGTGGAAATGGCAAAGGGCGCAGGATACACCACCGTTATCTCGCACCGTTCCGGCGAAACTGAAGACCACTTCATCGCCGACCTTGCCGTTGCCGTTAACGCAGGCCAGATCAAGACCGGTTCGCTGTGCCGCAGTGACCGTCTTGCAAAGTACAACCAGCTGCTGCGCATTGAAGAAGATCTGGACGACGAAGGCGTGTTCTTCGGTCCCTTCATGGCTTCGCATTTCGGCCTTGGCGAAGAATAGCAAAGGCCGCTTGCATCCCGCCGCGGTTGCCTGTATGTAGCCGCCACGGCCATACAGGCTGCATAAGGATGCGATTCATGAAGAACGGGGTTCAGCCATATCCGGCGTATTGCGTTATGCACGCCGCCCATATCTGCCCCGAATACGTGCGACCTGTTACCGGCCGGAGCCATCGCTCCGGCCGGTTTTTCATTACACAGCGTCATTACGGGTGGCCTGTTTGCGCAGGGGCACAGAAAAATTTTTGTTAACCAGTTGGTGCTGCAATCATTGCAAGGAGAACGCCCATGATTCTGCTGGACGGCAAGGCCACTGCTGCGGCCATGCGTGAAGAATTGAAGAAGGAAGTGGATGCGCTGGCCCCCAAGGCGGGCAGAGCTCCCGGTCTGGCTGTGATTCTGGTGGGCGAAGACCCCGCGTCACAGGTGTATGTGCGTAACAAAGAACGTGCCTGTGAAGGTGCCGGAATCCGTTCCGAGGCATTCCGTATGTCTGCTGAAACATCGCAGGCCGATCTGGAAGAGCTTATCAGAACTCTTAACGGGCGTGCAGATATTGACGGCATTCTGCTGCAGCTGCCGTTGCCCGCGGGGCTCGACAGCCAGCGCTGTCTTGAGCTTATCGACCCTGCCAAAGACGTTGACGGTTTTCACCCCGTCAATATGGGTAAGTTGACGTTGGGGCTGCCCGGATTCCGCCCCTGTACCCCCGCAGGCGTAATGACGTTGCTGGAACGTTACAACCTGTCGCCTGCCGGTAAAAAAGCCGTGGTGCTGGGGCGTTCCAATATCGTAGGCAAGCCGCTGGCGCTTATGCTGGGTGCTTCCGGCCCGTTTGCCAATGCCACTGTGACCGTGTGCCATTCGCGCACGCCCGACCTTGCTGCGCAGTGCCGTGAAGCGGATTTTCTGTTTGTGGCAATAGGCAGGGCAAAGTTTGTGACTGCCGACATGGTCAAGCCCGGTGCAGTGGTGATTGATGTAGGTATCAACCGTACCGAAGACGGTCTTACCGGAGATGTGGACTATGCTCCTGTCAGCGAGATTGCTTCTGCAATCACTCCTGTGCCCGGCGGTATCGGTCCGATGACCATTGCCCAGCTGCTGGTAAATACCGTGCAATCGTGGAAAGGTCGTTGCGGCGTATAACCGCTGTATTATAAAGCTGTTTCAGGGCGCTCCGTTTGCGGGGCGCCCTGTTTCATTTGCAGCCAATAATCTGCTGGCAGCAAGCTTTCGGGGATGGTACTGTGAAGGCAAACTCATGATGTTCCGCCATGCTCGTTTTGCGGATGTGCATGGCTTTTGTGGAGCAGGTTATGAAGGTTTTGCATATACATAACAGCCTGAAAGAACGCAGGCCGCGCAGAGCTGGTACTCCGGCAAGGGGAGAACGCTCAGGCGAAGTTGTCTTGTGTTATGTTTTGCCACGCAGGCAGAAAGAGCCGACGCGTTCTCCTCATCCATGTCCTTATGCTTCCAGATGCAGCGGGCCTGACTTCTCGGCCTCTGCGCCGCCGTCCGGCCTGACCGGCGATGCCTCCGTTGCCATTTCCCGCTCAGCACCTGTTGTCCGACCGGATAGTTACGCCGGTAACGTTGATGCGAGCATGTCAGGAGCTGAGTCAACAGTATGTAATTTTTGCTCAGGTTCCTGCCCGTATTGTACCGGTCAGATGTGCCGGAACTGCCGTTTGTATCTGGAATCTGCAGCGTCCGCAGTCCGGCAGGCTGCTTGTTCCGGCAGTTACGAACTTCCCGCGGTCACGCTCTCTTTGCTGCCATGTCTGAGGGGGAACACTGCACTTGTAGCAAGAATCCAGCAACATGCGAACACGTTGCGCCGGTTGCTGGCACCTGAAGGCGGGGTGTTTTTTGCCGCCCGACTACGCAAGGAGATGCGCCGCTTTTCTTTTGTAACCCGCCGTATTGACCCGCCTCAGGTCTGATTTCCTTTTACGACGTTCTTTTCTGGCACGGTCCATGCTTTCTTACGGAACGGGGGCATATTTTGCCCTGTGAGCAAGTCCCGCGTGAACGCACGGGCAGGAGAACGCGTATGACCATATCATCGCTATATATCGGTGCCACCGGCATGAAGACGCATAGTCAGGGCATGCAGGTCATCGGCAACAATCTGGCAAACATGAACACGGTCGGGTTCAAGCAGTCTATGATGCTGTACCAAGACCTGACCAGCTTCGGCGTGACTACCGGCGGGAACAATCCGACTGTGGGCATGTCGCAGCAGGGCATGGGTGCCAGCGTTGCAGAAGTGCGTGTTATACACCAGTCAGGCGGTTTTGAACCCAGCAATACAGTTACGGATATGGCCATATCCGGAAAAGGCTTCTTTCAGGTTGCGCAGGGGGATAAAACGCATTACACGCGCGCGGGCAACTTCCGCTTTGATATGGAAGGCTATCTGGTTGACCCCGGCGGGTTCAGACTGCAGGCAAAACCCATTGAAAACGGCACATCCGGTGCGCTGCAGGATTTGCAGCTGATTGCCGGTGACAACGGCAACATGGTGCTTGCTCCCAATGCAACAACCTCGCTTACGCTTGTTTCCAATATCGGTGTGGCGGAAAACAAAACCGCAGACACGACTGATCCATATTTTTCATTGCTTAAGCAGTGGGATGGCACGGCAGAGCCGCCGCTTGGCGAAGGGGCTTTCGGCTATAGCGAAAGCATCAACGTATACGACGCCGGGGGCAATAAGCATTCCGTTGATGTCTACTATGATGGTGCGCCGGAGGGGGCAAACGGCCAGCGCGTGGTGGAATATATCATGACCATGCCGCCTTCAGATGATGGGGGCGCGGCGGCGGGTACTACTGCTGCCGGTCTGCTGATGGCCGGAACGCTTACATTCAATTCGTCCGGCGAACTTATCGATATGACTGCCTATACGCCTTCCGGCGATGCATCGCAGCTTTCCAACTGGCAGCCCGCGGCATTCGGCGAGGGGGGCAAGCCTTCGTTTACGGCAACATTTGCCGGTGATGGCGGCGGGGCACAAACCATTACTGCCGGATTCGGTCTAAACGGCACCGGATGGACCGGCGGAGGCAGTGCAGCCAGCGTAGGCAGCAATGCTTCGCAACTGCCGCAGCTTGCCGGACTGACGTCTGAGTCGCGCAAGACTACAGGGTACGAAGGATCTTCTTCCAGCTTGTACCGTTCACAGGACGGGTATGCCGAAGGTGGCCTTATGTCGCTTGAGATCGACAGCAAGGGTATCATGAGTGGTAACTTCAGCAACGGTCAGGTTGTGGACCTGTATGAAATTCCGCTGTTCAGGTTTACCAGCGAGTTCGGTTTGCGGCGTGAGGGCGGCAACCATTTTTCTGCTACAAAAGAATCAGGTGAAGCGCAGGAGGGCGCTGCAACTACGGAAAATTTCGGAGCTGTAGTTGCATCAACCCTTGAAACATCAAACGTTGATGCTTCGCGCGAATTTGTGAATATGATCATCACGCAACGCGGCTTCCAGTCGCAGAGTAAGGTTGTAACCACTGCGGACAGCATGTTGCAGAAAGCGCTTGAACTGAAACGCTAAAACTTTGTAGCGTGATGTTCATTGTCTTTGTAAAGGCGGTCAGTATGGCCGCCTTTTTTATTGCCGACAGAATTGCCTTGCAGGTGCGGTTACAGAGTAGCGCAGCGGTAAGCTTGCTGTTGCCGCCTCTGATGTTTTGTATGTTGCAAGAAAGCGGCCGCGCCTATGACTGTATATTTGATTACAAAATAATAAAGGAGAGCACGTTACGCACTCTCCTTTGTCATAAACTTACAGTACGGGGCTATACGCCTAAGCAGGCTGCGGTGTTTGCTCCGCTTCGTCGTCTGTGCCGGTGTTACCGTTATTACCGCTCTGACTCATGATGACGCCTGTAAGAACAACCGCAGCGGCAAAATATTGCTGCGTGGTAAAGGCTTCATTCAGAAGTACCTGCCCCATGATAAGCGTAAGAACGGGAATGAGATTGATAAAAGCGGAAGCCTGCCCCGCAGGCATCTTTGAAACGCCGTAATTGTACAGTCCGTATGCAACCAGAGAAATTGCCACGCCAAGGTATATCACGGCAAGAACCGGCATCAGCGGCAGAGTTTCCGGCAGTTCAACACCCGGCCTGAATGCCAGCGGCATAAAAAATATCATGCCCACAAATGCTTGCACAGCGGTGATAAAAAGCGGCGGGTAATGGCTGGACAGTCGCTTTGCGGTGATCACGTAGCCGGTGGCGCTGACCATTGCCAGACATTCCAGAATATTGCCCAGCATTGGGTTGGATGCATGTTCAGTGGCCTCTCCTGCAAGGGTAAGCCACACAACGCCGCCCAGTGCGATGAAAAAGCCGGCCCATACTTTTCTGGAAAGACGCTCGCGCAGAAAGAAAAATGCCGCAACCGCTACAAACAACGGCATCGTGGCTACGACCATGCCCGCCTGTGAAGCGGAGGTGTAGCACAGTGCGTATGCTTCGAAAACAAAGTATCCGCACGGTTCGCACAAGGACATGAACAGCATGGGCTTCCAGTCGCCCTTGCGGTACTGCACTTGTCGTAACGACCGCCAGCAGCACGCAAAGCACAGGCTTGCGGCAGCCATACGGCCGAACATCACGAGCATGGGGTCAAGGGCCATTACGGCCATTTTCATCGCGATAAAAGAGCTGCTCCACAGCAGCATGGTCACCAGCAGAGCAATAACAGGCAGCATGCGGCGCGTTGACGGAGACATGGCTTCCTCCCTTCATGACTAAAGCCAGAAAGAGGATGTAGCCCGTGCTATGTGCGTTGTCTATGGAAAGCCGGATAAAGAATAGTAAAGCTGGACAATAGTTAGCTGCGTAGGCGCGTTGCGTCTGCCTGTTGTGGCGTTACATCAATTGTGTTGCGGGGAATGGTAAAATAAAAGCCGCCTGAATAAAGGCGGCTTTTATTTGAAATATAGTGCGGCTATGCGTTTTTCTTGCGTTTTTCCCACAGCTTCATGTCTTTCATCTTTTTGCGGCGTTCACGCTGCAATGATTTACAGACCAGAGGCATGTTCTTTTTGTATCCCCACTTCTCTCGGTATTCACCGGGAGTAAGGTCGTGTGTACCCAGATGCTTGCTGGTGAGGATTTTAAATGTCTTACCACACTCAAGGCAGGCAATGGACTTTTCCTTGATGGCTTTAGACGGGTCTGCCGCAGGTTCCTGTTCTTGCACCTCAATGGTGCCGGTCGTAAATTGTTGAATGCTTTGCGCAAGTTTGAGTACCATGGAGTTGATGTCTTCTTCAGTCATGGTACGTACGCTGGCTTGCGCTTTTACAATTTCCAGTGCTTGTTTCAGTGCTTCATCCATAAAAGGGCTCCTTTGCTCAAAAAGTCTCACTGTCGCTTAGGCAGTGCATTAAACAAAATCATTATTCAATTATGTTTGTTATAATGCCTCACATAAGTGCATTGTGCAAGAGACAGAGAATATTTTTGGAGTTCTTTATATGGAAAAGCAATGGCTGGCTCTATTATTTTATGCATTTATATAACAGAAAACCTGTGGGAAGGTGCCCGTTTTTTAAGACGAAGTGCATGACGGCACTTTTAAGTACTAGAGTGCCGGTCTGCAAGGAGTCTTTTTTAATGCGTTGAAATATTATGATGATGCCGTCTGAAGGGCTTTTTGTTGCGTTGTATTATTTATTTTTCCATGCGTTACTGCTGGTTGTCAGAAAATCGTGACCCTCACCCGGATACAGCTTCTTTTCATGTTCCTGTGTCGGTGCTGTTACCACGGGCCATTTTCCGGCCTGTTTATAAGGTCCTTCCAGTGTGACGGCGGAAGGCTTTGCCGCTGTAAGACGGGGGTGTAAAATAATATCTACATGTTGCACGTAACAGCTGAACTCAATGGCAATGCCGTTAGGGTCAAACGAATACAGAGAGTGAATAAAACCGTGGTCAACAAGTTCTGATACCCAGAATCCGGCAGCGTCGAGCATATCTTTCAGTTCCCACAAGTCATCGTCCGACTCTACTCCTATTGATACATGGTCAAATCCCACCTTGCCTGTGGTCGGGTAGCCGTGATCCTTTTCGTCCATGGGCTCGACGCCGTCCCATTCAAAAAAAGTAAGCATGCTGTGGTTTGCAATGTGCAGAAAATATTGGCGATACCCTGGTTTGCCCAGTCCCGCGACGATCGGCATTCCCAGCAGGTCACGCCAGAACCTGATCGTTGCGTCCATGTTGCCGGTTACAAGGGCAAGATGATTGACTCCGGTATAACGGGGCATATGGTCTCCTGTTTTTTATGCATATGTGTAACGCTGGCTTGCAACAGCAGGCCGCTATGTGTGCGCACGAACGTTATGTGAGTCAAGAATAGCTGCGCTGAAAATGTAAAATAAAGCAAGATGAAACATATTGCAGACGAGCGTGGTTGAACCTTTACCGTGCCGTACAAAATGTTGTGTGAATGGCACGCTGCGCATCATTGGTATGCGTTGTTAAATCCGCTGCTGTCTACGAATAATAGTTGCCCGGTTCTGTATTGCCATCATTATGGCGCGGTCATGACTTGTATCATGGTGGGGCGGAGGTGCGCCGATGATGTTTGCAACTGATACAAGCAGCCTTCGCGAGGCAACGCTTTGCCGGAAAGCGTTGCCTCCGCATTCAGGAATTAGAACCGCCTGCATACTGATGGCGCATGCAGGCGGTCTGTAGTCATGAGGTATGTGCAGAAGGCAGATGGGTGCTCTTCGCAAATTTTGCAGAAAATCCGCGGTGCTGCCGGAAGCGTGTCGCGGAACTTCTTGCAATAACTCAGGGCAGTGTTCCGAGCACCTTCATAATCCGGCCAAGATCAGGGCGGGTATTTATATCGCTGAGGGTGATGTCCGCTATCCGTCCCTGCTTATCCACAACAAAAATGGCCCGTTCACTGATTCCTTCGGGGCGGAGTATGCCATATGTCTGGGCTGTGGCCCCGTGCGGCCAGAAATCTGAAAGTACAGGAAACCACAGGCCACCCATCTGATGCGCCCATACATACAGCGAAGGAATGTTGTCTAGGGCTATGCCCAGAATGACTGCGTCATGGCGTTCAAAAAGCTCTTTGGCAATATTGTAGCCGGGCCACTGGTCCGAGCAGACCGGCGTGAACGCGGCAGGTACAAACGAGATGACAACGTTCTTTTTTCCTCTGTAGTCAGCAAGGCTGACCTGCTGACCGGAGATGGACGGCAGGGTGAATTCCGGTGCCATCTCACCTTTTTTCAGCGTAATGGTAGTGGCCGTGGCTGGTAATTCAGGCGGGGAATAGAGGCTGTGCGACGCGTTGATGTGCTCTGCTCCGGCATGGCGGGCAGACAGAAGCAGGCTGACTGCAAGCAGAGTAACACATGCGATTGTGCGCAGCCGTGTGGCGTTGTTTCTTTTTTCCATGGCGTGCCTCTCAGTTATTGCGCAATGATGTCTTGAAGCATCTGGAACATTGCGTCTGCAGACTTCATCCGGCCTGTCTGCGAATAAACCACCTGAGGTATTTTGCCCGACAGGTCGACAATATAGAAATGCGGCGTAGCGGTTTCGCCGATTTGTTTATGAATTTTCAGGTCTGCATCAGTAAACAAGGCAAAGGGAACGCTGTATTTTTCGCGGAAGAAGTCAACTTCATACTGCGAATTGCCAGCTCCCAAGCCGATTACGGCCAGATTTTTACCTAACGGACTGTTGCGGACCATGCCATACAATTCGTTCATTGAAGGTGCTTCTGCCTGGCAGAACGGGCAGTACATGCTGAATACTTCAATCAGCACGTAGTCTGATTTGATATCGGAAAGAGTTTGAGGCCCGTTGCCTTTTAATCCCAACTCCTTCCGGTGCTCTTTTGTCAGGTTGCCTTCAAGGTTGATGTCAGGAAAAGCGTTTCCCTGCGTGAGGGGGGCAGCAGTCGCCAATGATGCAGACAACAAAAGGATTGCGCCCAGCACCAATGCTGTCAGGTAGCGGTACATAATACCAAACTTGCCATGCGGCTGTGTTGTCTTGTTCATATGCGGTATTCCCATAATATTGCAGTGTTACATGGCTAATCTCGATAATAAAGAGCTTATGCCCTATGGTAGAACATGCATTATTTGTCACAACCATGCAAGCTGGTCTATCGGGTGCGGCTTGATTACGGTCAGGCACGTAATGGATATGTAAATAAAATGGCGCATGTGGATGCCGTGCGCCATTTAGTACAAATAAGCATTCAGCAATATTGTAAAAGCTCAGCTGGCTTTATGGATTGACAGCAGATCGCCGAAAGGAAAAGGAAAGGGCAGGCAATGAAGCAAAGCTGCTTATTCTGCACGTGTATGTAGCTGTCGCCAGAGATCGTATACTACCCCAAGCGTATCCATGTAAGTTCATGCTTGTTGCAGGAAAGGTGCATCAGATGTGAGTTTGGAATGGCTGCAAACTGACGTGCGGTTTCATGGTCTGTCTCGCCCTGAAACTTCAGCGTGCATACAAAGTTGCGCACGTTGCCCAGCTCCAGCCAGCGGGCGACCATGGCAAGCAACCTGTCGGGATAACAGATGACATCGCAACACAGCCAGTCCACATCGCCGGAGTGGCGCGGATCCAGCCCGAAGGCGCTGCCCGTGCAGAAATTGATTCTGGGATGCGTTGCGATATGGGGGGCAAGGTCTGCCTTGTCCACGCTGAAAACATGTGCACCACACTCGGCAAGAACCCAGCTCCAGCCACCGGGACTGCTGCCCAGATCAAGGCACAGCTCTCCGGCTTGCGGGCGTTTGCCCAGCAGGGTGAATGCTTCCCAGAGTTTCAGATAAGCACGGGTGGGAGGGGTTTCTTTATCTTCTTCAAAGTGTACTTCGCCGTCGGCAAACGGGCTGGTGCATTGTGCGGATGCCAGAATGGTATCGGGTTGCCACAATGTCCACGAGCCCAGAGGTGCGGTAGGCACTGCTGTGCCGAACTTGACAGGTTTTGCCGATACATGCGGAAGAGCGGCCTGTACCAGCTTTGCCCTGCCGTGGTGGTCGCTTTCAGCGTACAGCGCCCAGTTGCGCAGCATGGCTTTCAGCTGCTTTGCTCCGTCTTTGATGGAGCTGATGGGCAGAAAAACCGGCTCCTTCCATATGTTTTGTGCCCAGGCTGCGTTTATGGCAGGCCCTTGTGCCAAAATCAGCCTGCCGCGTACTTCCTGTATGTGGACTCCGGCATGTGCCAGTTCGTGCAACAGGTCGTCGGTGTAGCCTTTTGCGGCAAGGTATACTGTCAGGTTCTGCAATGGAGCCTCCGGATGCAATAGGTAACTGTCGCCGCGGGTGGTAGCGTACACGCGCAGATCTGGCAAGTGCTGTGTAAGCAGTGTACCTCTGTGCGGCCGTGGTGGATAGGAAGAAGACAGAGTCAGCGGGAGATGTCCGCGGCGATTGCTTTCAGGTTTGCCTTTGCGGGGTAAAAGTTTTTGCCCGGCTGTTTTTGCTTCGGGTAGGGTTCGTGTTGTTCTTGTGTGTTATGATGATTCTATCGAATGTAGATAGTTGTACTTTCCGGCCTACTTGTCCGTAGGGGTGCAGGTGCATCAACACCGGCGGGACGTAAGCGCAAGCCGTGTGCTGCTGGCACGAGTGAAAAGGTATCAGGAAAAATACAGTTTGCTAAAGCATCTTGATGAGATGTTGACGCTTGCAACGGACGTTGACAGTTTGTGTTCGCCCTGCTGCGTAGTTGTACAATGTGCGAACCTTGCTATACCGTGTTTCCGGAACAGCAGTTTGCGGCATGTTGCAGCCGCATGGCGTTCATTCGTAAGGCTTTTGTCAGCTGATATCAGGAGAGTTTATCCCGTGTCCCTGCCGTACGGTCATGCAGGCTTAGGAGCCACATTGCTGCGCCTTGCGCCTGTTCTGGTGCCTTGCAGCCTGTTATTTACGGGCGGTTTTGCTCTGACTCTGGCGCAGTCTCTGGGGTATATGCTGCCGGTGCCGTCTGGCGGGCAAGGCACGTTTGCCGCGTATAAATTGCTGTTGCAATCTTACTATCTGGCTTCATTTCTGCTTTCGATGAAAGTTGCCTTTTTATCCGCTCTCTTTTCCATTGTTTTCGGGGCTGTGCTTGCTGTGGGAGTGTGGCGCCTGCCGCACAGGTTGCAGCAGGCCGCCGTGGTATACAAGGTGCCGCTCATTCTGCCGCATGTTGCTGTCGCCTTGCTGTGTATGATTTTCTGGGCGCGTTCAGGGCTTGTATCATCATTTGCGTGGCAACTGGGTCTGATTGACGCGCAGCAGGATTTTCCCGCCGTGCTCTATGGCGGCAGCGGAATGGGCATGGTGCTGGCCTATGTGTACAAAGAAGTCCCCTTTGTCATTCTTATGTCCTACGCGGCGCTTAAACGACTTGACCCGCGCCTGCTGGATACAGCCTCCATGCTGGGAGCGGGGCGCTGGCAGACATGGCGGTCTGTTATTCTTCCGCACCTTGCTCCGACTCTGCACCCCACGTTTATCATATTGTTTCTGTTCTCTTTCGGCGGGTTCGAGGTGCCGTATCTGCTGGGCGAGAGCAATCCCGGTATGCTGAGTGTGGAAATTTATAATCTGTTTTTTCAGCGCAGCCTCAGCTACAGGCCGCAGGCCATGGCGGTGTTGACGGTGATGTTTTTGTTTTCGCTGGTGTTTGTGGGCTTGTACAGCAGGCTGGTCCGTCGGTTGGGCGTAGGGGAGCGCAAGCTGTGAAACGGCTTTACTTTGCCTTTCTGGTCGTTTTTTTCGGCCTTCCTGTGGTCGTGCTGACTCTTTATGCCGTTGCTCCCGGCTGGACATGGCCTCACCTTATGCCGCGCAACTACTCGTTGCGGGCTCTTGAATATGTCTGGCTGCACAAGGGTGAGATCGGCACAAGTATCGGCTCTTCGTTGTTATACGCAGGCATGACCACTGTGCTTTCTTTTGCGTTGTGCCTTATTCCTGCACGGCATTTTGCCCGCAGAACATTCAAGGGGCGCGCCGTGCTGGAGGCTGTTTTGCTTGCACCTGCGCTGGTGCCGGTGATGACCTTTGCCATGGGGGTGCATCATGTGTTCATCATTACCGGCCTTGCGGACACCATGGCGGGTGTGGTGCTGGTGCTTACGGTCTTCTGTTATCCTTACATGCTGCGCGCTCTTGTTGCCGGATTTTCTTCCTTCGGGCCGGAGTATGACATGTGCGCGCGCAATCTGGGCGCAGGGTGGTGGTTGCGTCTGACTCGCGTTGAGCTGCCTTTGCTGGCGCCTGCCATCATTGCCGGTGGCTCTGTTGTATTTCTCATCGCTTTTTCTGATTATTTTCTTGTCTTTCTTATCGGCGGCGGTGTGGTACCATCATTTACAGGGTATCTCTTCCCGCTGCTGAACTCTTCTGACCGGTCGCTGGCTTCTGTGCTGGCGCTGGTTTTTCTTATCCTTCCGGTTCTTCTTTTTCTTGCCGTTGAACTGCTTATTGCCCGCGCCTACCGTAAGCGCGGTATGTACTGACATTTCCTGGCCCGCCCCTTGGCATATAATGCTGTTCACGGTAGGATTGGTGTAATTTTTCAGCCGCCTGCCGCCGGTGTGCGGCTTTGGCCGGAACTGTAACAGGCTGCCTGCCGCCATCGGGAGGATACGCATGACAGACGAGACCGGTAAATACCGGAAAGCTGCATCCAGAACTGTCAGTGAACAAAAGACATCGAAAGGGCAGGATAAAGACGGGGCAGGCGGGCATACGCCTGATGTGTCAGCTAATGGCGCAGACGGAAAAGAAGGATATCCGCACGCAGAAGCTGTTGCAGAATCTGTTCAGGGGACAGCCGTGCCTGATGGACGGGCACCGACCGCAAATGGCTGGTTAGCACCTGCTTCAGACCATGTCTCTCCAGATTCACAGAACAAGAGTGCTGCCGCGGACTCACGTACGTTCTGCAGCTCGGAACATTGCGATAACCCTTTGAGTGAACGCCCGCCGCGAAGCCTGAAAGAACGTTTCCGCGCGCTGCGTAAAGGGCGGCTGTCCAGATTGGATAATCACCTGCCGATGCTTTTGATGGCTGTGGTGGTGGGGGTATTGGGCGGTTACGGTGCGGTGCTGTTTAAGTTTGTCATTAAGGGCGTACAATATCTTTTTTACGGCAATACGGCGGAGTTTCTGGAGTTTCATAGTTCTGTCCCTGTATGGGCGACTATTGCGGCACCGGCAGCTGGCGGACTGATAGTGGGGTTTCTTGTTTCGCGCTTTGCGCGTGAGGCACGGGGGCACGGCGTACCGGAAGTCATGGAGGCTGTAGCGCTGCACGACGGTCGCATCCGCAAGCGTGTAGCCTTTATTAAAATTTTTGCCTCTGCCATCAGTATCAGTTCCGGCGGGTCCGTGGGGCGCGAAGGGCCTATCGTGCAGATAGGTTCCGGCATCGGTTCCACCGTGGGGCAGCTGTTAAAGGTGGGACGACCTCGCCAGCGCACGTTGGTTGGCTGCGGTGCGGCTGCGGGCATTGCCGCCACATTCAACGCGCCCATTGCGGGGGTGCTGTTTGCTCTGGAATTGTTGCTGGGTGATTTCGGTCTGGCTGCTTTTTCGCCTGTGGTGCTTTCTTCCGTGGTGGCAACCACTATTTCCCGTCACTATTTTGGCGATTTTCCCACCTTTATCGTGCCGGAGTATGAGGTCTTTTCCCTTTGGGAATACGGCATTTATCCGTTTCTGGGGCTTATCTGCGGCCTTGTAGCGGTCTTCTTTGTCACGGTGCTGTACCGTACAGAGGATTTTTGCGACGCCATAAAAATGCCTGACCCGCTAAAAGCAGCGCTGGGGGGGGCAATTATCGGCTGCACTCTGTTATGGTTTCCGCATGTGTTCGGTGTGGGATACGGAGGTATCAACCTTGCCCTCACAAACGGCCTTGGCTGGAAGATGATGTTGCTGCTTATCGTGGTAAAGATTTTTGCCACATCGCTTACCATCGGCTCCGGCGGTTCCGGCGGTGTGTTCGCTCCTTCACTTTTTATCGGTGCCATGACTGGCGGTTTTTTTGGGTGGTGCGTGGGGCAGGTGTTTCCGGGGGTGACCGCGTTGCCCGGTGCCTATGCGCTGGTTGCCATGGGCGGACTGGTTGCGGGTACCACACATGCGCCCATCACTGCCATTCTGATTATTTTTGAGCTGACAAGCGACTATCAGATTATTCTGCCACTTATGCTGACGTGCATCATTGCCAGTCTTGTGGCCTCAACGCTGAAAGAAGGCTCTATCTATACTATCAAGCTGCTGCGGCGCGGAGTGGATATTGCAGGCGGGATGGAGCAGAATCTGCTGCGCAGCCTGAAGGTGGGCGAATTTATGCATGCTGACCCTCCGACCATATGGGAGGGCACCCCCCTGCATGATGTGATAAGGGCATTTCAGCAGCGGGATACTTCGTACCTGCATGTGGTGAGCAGCGACGGCGAGCTGAAGGGGATAATCTCCTTTCGCGATCTGCGGGCGGTGCTGTCAGATGAGTATCTGACGCATCTTGTAATTGCCGGAGACATCGCCACCTCCCGTCTGGTTACGGTAACAGAACAGGATTCCATCCACTGTGCCCTTGGCCTGATGAGCAAAAGCGGCATTGCCCAGCTGCCTGTTGTCGATTGTGACGACTCACGGAGACTTATGGGTATTTTGCGCGAAAAAGATGTTGTCCATGCCTACGACAGGGCTGTGGTGCAACGGCAGATGGAAAGACGTTGATCGGGTTTGCTGCAGCTTTTTGCTCAGGCGCCGGTCTGTTTTGCAGACGTATTTCCTTTGCCGTAACTGTACTCCTGCTAAAAGGTGGCGAATAATTTAATTTTACTAAGACCTGCCGGAATGTCCGTAAGTGCGGCCATAATGCTGTCCGTAATTGTGGCCGAAAATAGTAGCGTAATGTTTGAATAATTGTGCTTTGTGTTATTTCTTAAGCTCATACTGTGGTGGCCGGGCAGGAAAAACTCTCCTTTGAGCGGCTGCACAGTACGCTTGCCAAGCGGGCCATGAGTGTCTATGCATAAGGGTTCACGCTTCAACGCTAACGAGGATTTGATCACCCATGCCGCACAAAGGTCCCCACATCTCTATTTCTTCGGAATTTTTGGTGAACAGGGTTTTGCGGGTTCCGCTCGACGAGTTCGAGGATTGGCCGGAAGCCGTCCGCGAACTGGCCATGGAGTTGGCCGAAGAGCTGTTCCTTGTCCGTTACAACCCGTTCATCGATGCCGCCACTGTACGCTCAAGCGTGCAGGGTAAGTGGGAAAAAGCGTCGCCTGCTCTGGCCCATCACTACGCGAACACGCTTGGTGAAGGTGTTACCATGTTCTGGAGCGCCTACGACGCAGACATGGAATACCGGCAGGACCTGATCAGACGTCTTTCCCAGATTCTTCCCAAGGATAACATCGACACCCGCCCCAACTCTCTGGTCGAAAGCTCTACTGATGCTACCGATCTTCGTATGGAGTTGCCGTTGCTGGTAGTTGCACCTTCATCCAGCGAGCAGGTAAGCGCCGTGGTGCGTCTTGCCAACGAGATGAAGTTTGCGCTGATACCCCGCGGCGGTGGTTCCGGCCTGACAGGCGGAGCCATTCCGGCGCGTAAGCGCACGGTGGTTATGAGCCTGCAAAAGCTTTCGCGCATCCGGTATGTGGATACAGACTCCATGGTGCTGTGTTGCGAGGCCGGTGTCATTACGTCTGAAGCCATCAATGCTGCAAAAGAGCGCGGTGTGCTGTTTACGGTTGACCCTGCGTCAAAGACGGCCTCCACCATCGGCGGTAACGTGTCGGAAAACTCCGGCGGGCCTTTTGCCTTTGAATACGGCACCACGCTGGACAATCTGCTGAGCTACCGCATGGTAACGCCCACGGGCGAAATCATCGACGTGGAACGCAAGGAACACCCGCGCCATAAAATTATGGAAGACGAAACCGCCGTTTTTGAAGTGCGTGATGTCAGCGGCGGTGTACGCAAGGTCGTACGGCTGCGTGGTGATGAAATCCGCAAGGCGGGGCTTGGCAAAGACGTTACCAACAAAACTCTGGGCGGCCTGCCCGGTGTGCAGAAAGAAGGCGTTGACGGCATTATTACCGAATCCTGCTTTGTTCTGTACCCCGCGCAGAAGCATTCTCGTGTGCTGGTGCTGGAGTTTTTCGGCCGCACCATGCACAACGCCATGTTGGTTATCAAACAGGTGGTCGGGCTGCGCGACGATATCCGCACCAAGGGCGACCTTGTAAAGATTTCCGCGCTTGAAGAGTTCGGCCCGAAATATGTTGAAGCAATCGAGTACCAGAAAAAGTCTTCGAAGTACGAAGGACAGCCCATTTCGGTGCTTATTCTGCAGCTCGACAGTAATAACGTGGCTGCGTTGGACGAATCCGTAACCGATGTTGTCAATATCTGCGAAGATTACGACAACGTGGATGTGTTTGTTGCGCGGGATTCCAAGGAAGCAGAAATTTTCTGGGAAGACCGCCATAAACTTTCGGCTATCGCACGTCGCACTTCCGGCTTTAAAATCAACGAAGATATTGTCATTCCCATCGACAGCATTCCTGATTTTTCACTGTTCCTTGAGCAGTTGAACCTTGAATGCACAGCTCAGGCTTTCCGCTCCGCGTTGCAGGAAGCCGGCAGGCTGCAGGGGATGCCGCTGGAAGACAAGGAATTCAACAAGGAATTCTCTTTTGCCTCCAAGGTTGCTCAGGGCAATGTGCCGTTTTCGGAGCTGTCCGATCAGGAAATGCTCGACCGTGCGCTGAAGTTCTTTGGGCATCTGCAGGAAAAATATTCTTCCATGCGCAAAAAGCTGGGCCGTATTGCCGATCATATGCAGGCTACCCGTATTGTGGTTGCCAACCACATGCATGCAGGTGACGGCAACTGCCATGTGAACATTCCTGTAGATTCCAACGACGCTATCATGCTGCACAACGCAGAACATGTGGCAGAGCGTGTCATGGCGAAAGCGCAGGAAATGAACGGCGAAGTTTCCGGCGAGCACGGCATCGGCATTACTAAAATCAAGTTCCTGTCTCGCGAAAAGATGGAAAGCCTCAAGGAATACAAAGACCTTGTGGACCCCAGGAATATTCTGAACCCTGCAAAGCTTACACAGTACGAAACGCCGGTACGGCCGTTCACGTTCTCGTTCAACAGGCTTATTCAGGATATCGCTGGCAGCGGTTTGCCGGATAAGCAGCGCCTTATCAATCTGCTTACCAATATTCAGGTGTGCACCCGCTGCGGTAAGTGCAAGAACGTGTGCCCCATGTTCTTCCCCGAGCAGGACCTGCAACATCACCCGCGTAACAAAAACATCAGCCTTGGCGCATTGATCGAGGCTATCTACTATTCGCAGGTGAACAAAGGCAAACCAGACAGTTCGCTGATGGCGGAACTGAACCGCCTGATGGAACACTGCACCGGCTGCGGCAAGTGCACAGCCGTGTGTCCCGTCAAAATTAACTCTTCTGATGTGGCGCTGCATCTGCGTTCGTTTGTGGAAGAAGAAAACAGCGGATTTCACCCCATCAAGAGCAAGGTTCTAGATTATCTGGCAGGTTCGCCTGCATCGCGTGTGCCCAGAGCAGCCAAGGCTGCCGCTTTCGGGCAGAAGATGCAGAACAAGGTGCTGGGACTGGTTCCGGCAAGCTGGCGTCAGCGTGCTGAAAGCCCGTTATTTGCCGCTCCCGGACCAGAGCTTGGCTATCAGAACCTTGCTGAGACGCTGAAACTGGAAAAAGGTTCCATCTTCCTGCCTGAAGGCCCTGCAAAGAATGGCCGGAAGGTGACGGAGGCGGTCTTTTACTTCCCCGGTTGCGGCGGTAGCCTGTTCTATCGCAACATCGGCCTTGCAGGGCTTATGTTGCTGCTTAAATCCGGCGTTGCGGTGATTATGCCGTCACAGCACCTGTGCTGCGGTTATCCGCTGCTGGCTGCCGGTCAGGGAGAGCAATTTTCGCGTAACCGCGAACGCAATATAGAAGCCATGCGCTCAATGATGGATGTGGCAAAGCAGCAGGGACTGAGTGTGTCGCATATCATAACCGCCTGTGGCTCGTGCCGCGACGGAATCGCACGATATGGCCTTGCAGGTCAGCCCAACAGCGAATTGCAGCATAAAGACCTTGTGCAGCTGCTGATTGAACGCATGGAGCCGAAGCGCTTTGCCGAAGGCCGCAGGCTTATGTACCACTCTTCGTGTCATGCGGAGTGGACAGGCGTGCACAAAGGCAAGGCAGGGGGCATCTACAAAAACGCTCTGGCGGATTTCTCCGGCGCGGATGTGCAGCTGACTCCCGGTTGTTGCGGCGAATCCGGCATGGGTGCCATGACAAGTCCGGCCATCTATAACCGCTTGAGGCAGCGTAAAAAGGCTCGTCTGGAAGCGGACCTTGCTGATTATGATGCTCAGTCGCCCATCATTGTGGGATGCCCTTCGTGCAAGGTGGGTATAGCCCGTACACTGATGGGAATGAAGGACAAACGTCCTGTGTTGCACACGGTAGAGTGGCTGGCAGAAGCGGAAGGCGGCGAAGATTGGCGTAAATCATGGCGTAAGCGGCTGACTGCCTTTGCAGACGGGCCGGTTCGTCTGGTTGATGAAAACGATTAGCGCACTGCTTTTCCGTATCCTGTAACCTTCAGCAGCGCGTGACGGCTTTGTCGTTGCGCGCTGCTTTTGTCTGTTGTGCTTTTCGCTTTCAGGGCGGCGGCGGTGCGGGGCGCAGCTTTGCGGCGGGCTGTTTTCACGTTGTTTTTAGCGTAGCAGGCATGTTGCCCCTGAGCACTTTGGCAAAGTTGCTGCTTCACGTCTCCTTGCAGGGGGCAGGGCACGCGAAGCGGCATTCGAAACGGCGTTACGGGATAAAGCGTTGCAACACCTTGTGGACGGCGCTGATGCAACCCGCTATACAAAAAGCATAGTATGTGGCAGTGCTGCCGCGTACAGGATGTAGAATACTATGAAATATCTTGGAATCGACTACGGTACAAAAAGAACAGGTATCGCTGTTACTGATGGTGGTGGCATGATGGCATTTCCGCGCCGGACCATCGCTATGACCACTCGTGACGCTTTTTTTGGCGAGTTGCTTTCAGTAATGGAAGAAGAACGCCCTGATGGCGTGGTGGTAGGCTTGCCTTTGCTGGAAAATGGCGAAGAAACGCTTATTACGCGTCAGGTGCGTAATTTTATTGCCCGCCTGCAACGCAGAAGCGAGCTGCCTGTTTACCTTGTTCCCGAAGAACTCAGCTCTTTTGAAGCCGGAGAAGAATTGCGCGAGGCTGGCCTTTCTTTTCGCGAGCGCGAGGCCGTAGTGGACCAGCAGGCGGCTGTGCGTATTCTTGAATCATTTCTGAACCTGCCGGAAGACCGGCGTATACCCGTATAATTATCATGACCGACAACAATCGTAATTCGCAGCAGGAACCGAATCGTCCTCTGGCAGATACTGATATTGCAAAAGAATATGAAGAAACCGTGTTTGCAGAGACAGGCCATATCCCTGCCGAACTGCGCAAAACACGAGTACTGCCGATGGTGCTGCTCCTGTTGATGCTGGCTGTTGTCGGATACCTTGTTTTGGATACATGGCTTTTTTTGAATACCACCCCCGAGGAGCCGGGGAAGAATGTGACTATTCAGATTCGTCCGGGCGCTTCATTTGTGAAAGTTGCCAATCAGCTTAAAAAGGCCGGTGTTATTACTGATACAAAGCGGTTCCGTTTGCTTGGCATCTATCATGACAAGCTGGGGGCAGTGAAAGCCGGTGAGTTTATGGTAAACACCGGCTGGAAGCCGGAGCGTGTGTTGCAGGAAATCGTCAGCGGCTCTCCCGTGGTGTACAAGCTGTCCATCCGCGAAGGGTTGCCGTGGTGGGAAGTGGCAAAGCTGATAGAATCAGCAGGGTTTGCAAAGTTTGAAGATTTTCGAGCTGTTATCCATGATCCCGCCTTTCTGCGTGCCAAGAATATTCCTTTCAGCTCCGCTGAAGGGTATCTTTTCCCTGAAACCTACATGCTTCAGCGGCCTCTTGAGATGAACAAAGCCTCTGCCAGAGCTGTGGCAGACGTGATGGTGGATATGTTCTACACCAAGGTGCAAAGCCTTTGGCCCCGGACTGATATCGCCTCTGCTGAAGGGACAGGCGGAACAGTAAACGGAACTGTAAGCGGAACTGTGAACGGAACTGTAGCCGTTGCTGGCGATGAAAGCATTTCTGGCGCTATGCCTGCGCCGGACGAGCTAGGCAGGCTGGTCATATTGGCATCACTGGTAGAAAAGGAAACCGGCCTTGTCTCCGAGCAGGAGCGTATTGCAGGAGTTTACGCTGCGCGGTTGCGTCGCGGCATGCTTATGCAGTGCGATCCCACGGTTATTTACGGACTGGGTGTTTCTTTTGATGGCAACCTTACCCGTGCGCACCTGCAGGATTCCTCTAACCCCTATAATACCTACCGTCATCGCGGACTTCCGCCCGGTCCGATTTGTTCTCCCGGCCTTGGGGCCATTGCAGCGGCTGTACGCCCTGAAAAACACAATTTTCTTTATTTTGTGTCCAGAGGCGATGGCTCTCATCATTTCAGCGCGACCCTGCGCGAACATAATAATGCAGTAAGAAAGTACCAGCTCGGAAAATAGAACATCTTATATTGATAAGTATTGTGCTATTTTGTATCCTTTTGCCATAGCAGTTTAGAATTGCTAGCAAAAGGAGGATGGATAGGGCGTTTTATCTGGTTGAAAGAGTGGTGCGTAGAAATTGCCATGGCATTGGTCACAGCTATTTGTCAAAAGCTAAGCCTGACAGCAGCTGTTGTTTTGTTGTGCCTGCTGGTTGCCGCTTGTTTGGTTTGGTATTATAACCCAGACGCATTTAAGAAGCTTTTTAATCATATAAAAAAAACGGATATGCCTCATGGGCAGCATCGTTTTGCATTGCTTGCAGCGGTGGTACTGAGCTCCTTGGTGCTATCATACTGTTATTTTCCCGCGCCAGACACTAAAGCCGAAAGTACTGTTGGTGGTGATCGCAAATCTTCAACCATTCGCCCTGAAGACAGTCAAAACAAGATCGTAATTCCACCGGAGCTTAGCCCGGAAGTGAATTTTGAAGTGGGTTCATATGAGCTTTCTCAAAAAGATAAAGCCAAGCTGGAGAGGTATGCACGGTCTTGGAGAGATACGATCATTTTACACGGGGGGATTGTAGAGATAGTTGCAGTGGGTGGGGCGGATGAAGTTTCTAACAGAGAAGTTGCTGTTGCGCTATACGACGACGACTACGTTGAGATAACCATTGCCTGCTATATCAACGGGGAATTTCATGCTCGGCGGAAGTTTAACCCGCAAAGCAGCCATAGGCTCAAAAACGCAGATCTGGCTGCAGTTCGTGCGATACAAGTTGCACGAGTTTTTAAGGGTATTGTGGGAAATGAGTTTGTGCGGATTAGCTACGAGAGCCACGAGAGACCGGATATGAAGTCGCTAAAGTATCGGATGGGGGTTGTGCGGGTGAAAGCTTATCTTAAAAATAACCTCGCAAAATAAGCCCGAACTCTGTATAAAGAGGCATGGAGGTCTTTATGAAACTACTTAATTACTTCATCTGCGCCTTGATATGCAGTGTGTTTAGCGGTGCACTGTTATTGCCTGTGCAGCCGGCATTCGCCCAGACAGAGTCGGATTCCGTTTTTGAAAAAGTGGATGAAGCTCTTGATAGGTATGATAGAGCCAGAGAACGGTTTGAAGAAGTACGGCGCCGGACAGAAGGCCGGACCGATGAGCTGGAAGAGGCTGAACGGAATATGAACCGTGCGCGGAAGTCGTTGGACGGTGAACGTGTCAGCGCCATTGCCGATGAAGCCGGTGTCTCCGAGGCCAAAGTGGAATCTATGAGGGCTTCCGGCATGGGCTGGGGTGCCATTGCAGGCGAACTTGGGGTTCACCCGTCTGCGCTTGGTAAGGGGCATCAGAAAGCGAAAAAGAAAGGCGACGCCTACGACGACGATGATTACTCGCGGGATAAATCTGCAGGTAAAAGTAAGGGCAATAAGGGCGGTGGTAAAGGTAAAGGCGGCAAGGGCAACGGTGGCAACGGTGGCGGAAAAGGGAAAAAGTAGCTGACGGAGCGCCTGTTTTGCACTACCTCTTTTTTGCTCTTTTGCACTGAGGGCGGTTGTTGTATTTACCTGAATATTTCAAGAGAAGGAGACACATATGAAGAATTGGTTCAAACTGACTCTGGTGGCCTGTGTAGCTGTGTTTGCGCTGGCTTTGGTTGGGTGCAGCGAAGAAGGCCCCGCTGAAAAGGCAGGCAAAAAGATTGATCAGGCTATGGAAGATGCCGGAAAGGAAATGGATGCCTTGAAGGATAAAGCCAAACAAGCCATTGAATAAAATATAGGGCCGGAAGCGGAAGCTTCCGGCCCTATTGTTTGCGGGGCCGGTGCCAACGGGCAGGAAGCACCGGCAAGCAGAGGATGAATCCATGTCCGCAATGGGCAGGAAGCGGAGCATGGGCGACGGCGATCCTCTGTTCGCCGTCCGGGTGCAGGCCCGGAGAGTACACTCGTCTGTCAGATGAGTGTTTGCAGAAATTTTACGGCTGTACGCGCCTGTGTTTTTTCTTCTTGTCGCATCCTGCGATATCACACCCTATATGCAACACAGTTTGGTATAAAAACGGCATGAGTATGCGCGTGCTTGGATGAATATAGCATGTTTCATGCCAACTTATAACTAGCTATTTTTATAGCATTTCACGTTGAGGGAGAAAAGAGCAAGACGCGTATTGCAAAGTTTTGAGACATTCAGTATGTCTCGAAATCATATGTTTTGAAACGTTCACGAGCTGAGGACAGCCTGATGTTTAATGTGGGGGTATAGCTGTGAGTGACCGTACTGCTCAAGGAGTATCCGCAACCGGTGTCTCTCCGATGGTAAACGGTATGTTTGCCATGCCGGTGGAGGCAGGTCCGTTGCTGGATACGATTCCGTTTCCGCTTGCGATAATTTCGCCCGAGCGGAAAGTTCTGTTCATTAATGAAGCGGCTCAGGTGCTGACGGGATTTTCATTGGAAGAAGCCCGCGGTTTGCATTGCATGTATGTTATGCGCAGCAGTCTGTGTCCGGATAAATGCCCGCTGGCAAAAGTTGAAGATACCGATTCAGCCGTCTGTGTTGATGCGAACATCGTCAATAAAGACCGTAAAAAGATTCCGGTACGTGCCAACTTTGCGCCGGTACATGCGCCGGACGGTTCTATTGCCGGCTATGTGGAGGCGTTGGAAGATATTCGTATTCTTCAGGAGCTGGAGATCAAGCAAGGCTGGTCGTACGGCTTTGGCGATATGATTGGCCACAGCCACGAAATGGAACGCATCTTCCAGATGGTGCCCGGCATTGCGCAGACTGACTCTTCGGTGCTCGTCACCGGTGAAACAGGCACCGGCAAGGACTTGCTGGCAGAAGCCATCCATAACGCCTCAACCCGTGCAAAAGGGCCTTTTGTAAAGGTTAACTGCGGTGCGTTGCCGGAGACTCTGCTCGAATCCGAACTTTTCGGCCATAGTAAAGGCGCTTTTACCGGAGCTACAGAAAGTAAGCCCGGTCGCTTCAGAATGGCGCACAACGGCACACTCTTCCTTACTGAAATCGGTGACCTGCCGCTTTCCCTTCAAGTCAAACTGCTCACTTTTCTTGATGACAAGGTTATTCACCCGCTTGGCAGTACAAAAGGCGTCAACGTGGACGTGCGTATCGTTGCGGCCACGCACAGAGACCTTCGGCAGATGGTTCGGGAAGGTAAGTTCAGAGAAGACCTTCTGTACCGCCTGAACGTTGTCCGCTTTCATATGCCGCCTCTGCGTGAGCGGGGCGAAGATATCAATCTGTTCCTTAATCATTTTGTCCACGTATTCAGCGAAGAATTCGGGAAAAAAGTAACCGGTTTTTCACAGGATGCGCTGTATTTCCTTGAACATTATACATTTCCCGGAAACGTCCGTGAGCTGCGCAATGTAGTTGAGTACTGTGTAAATGTGTGCGGGCAGGAAACGATAGAAGTAGAACATCTGCCGCGTTACCTTATGGAGCAGCCTGCTTCATCTGTGGTGGCGGCTCCCAGTATGTCTGCCCCTGTGCGGGATGTGCAGACGTCGATGCCGCCGGTCTCAGGCGCTATGCCTCCTCCGGCGCAGGCTGCCCCAGGCGGCGCTGTGAACTGGGCGGATATGGAGCGCAAGATGATTCTGGATGCCCTGCTGCAGGCCAGAGGCCGTAAGAACAAAGCGGCGGAAATTCTGGGTTGGGCACGCTCCACGCTGTGGCGTAAAATGAAGTTTTATGAAATCGAATCTTCCTGATTCGCCGGGAAATATACACAGACCGCCGAGCGGCGGCCACGGGGGCTGGTTGGGCCATGAGCAAAAGAATACTTGTTACGTTGTACGGTAGCGATGTTGCACCGCGGTTTGATCTTGCAACGGAAATATGGCTGGGCCGTACAGGTGAGCGGAACATCGTTGAAGAAGAACGCACGATAGTGCTTCCGCATGCTTCCGCAGAAGAATTATGCCACCTTATCCTTCGCGAACATGTGGACGTGGTGATATGTTGCGGGATAGAAGAAGAATACTACGAGTACCTGCACTGGAAACGCATTGAAGTTTTCGACTCTGTGGTAGGGCGCAGCAAGGATGTCATCAATGCATACCTTGCAAAGACCCTCAGGCCGGGGTCGGTACTTGTCTTCCGCGATAATTAACGAATGAGGGGCGGTCATGGAGCCACAACAAACTGACAACGCAAGCCGCAGCTGGCTGGTGCGGCTGTTCGACCCGCTGGGGGGAACACAATCGTCAAAGCGGTATTATTACCTGCGCCGGAACATTATTATCCTGATAGTTTCGGTGTCGGTCGTGCCGCTGGCGCTCATGGCCGCCATTAATTTTTTTATGTATCAGGATTCGCTGAAGACGCAGGCGGAAAGCCAGGTGCGTACGCTGATACATAAGACAAGACACTCATTTGAGCTTTTTCTGCATGAACGGCTGGCCTCTGTTGCTTTTGTTGCAGGTGCGTATACTTTTGACCAGCTTAAAGATCAGAAAACTCTGAACAGAGTATATCACGCCGCCAAAAAAGAGATGGACGGCTTTGTCGACCTCGGGCTTATCAATTCCAGCGGCACGCAGGTCAGCTATGTCGGCCCTTATGACCTGAAAAATAAAGACTACTCACAGCAGGAATGGTTTCAGCAGGTAAGGGTGCGGGGCAGTTACATCAGTGATGTTTTTATGGGCTATCGGGGCATTCCTCATGTGGCGATTGCCGTGGAGCATCTTGATGATGACGGATCACGCTGGGTTGTGCGCGCCACAATTAATACCGACCGTTTTGAAGACCTGATCGCGGCAATGGGGTTAGGCTCTCAGTCTGATGCTTTTCTGATAAACCGTGCAGGCGTGATGCAGACAGACTCACGTTACTTCGGCAAGGTATTGGAGCAGGCCGCCATAGCTGTCGGGCCGGGATCGTATCAGCCGGAAGTCGTGGAGAGTGAAGGGCTGAACGGTCAGAAAATTTTTGTCGGCCATGTGAATTTTGTTAAGCCCGAACTGACGTTGGTGCTGGTTAAGCCTACCAGCGTGGCCTATCAGGCATGGAATAAGCTGCGTATGGAAATGCTGACGCTGTTCCTTGGCAGTACTGTGCTGATAGTGTTTGTTGTCTGGGCGCTTACAGGTGTTCTTGTCCGCCGCATCCGTGAAGCGGATGAAAAGCGTGCGGCTGCGTTTCGTGAAGTGGAACATGCTCATAAGCTTTCCTCCATCGGTCGTCTTGCCGCTGGTGTCGCGCACGAAATCAACAACCCCCTTGCCATTATCAATGAAAAAGCCGGTCTGATGAACGACCTGCTTGAGCATGGAAACGATGAAATAGTCAGGGCAAAATTTCCTGAGCTTGTTTCTTCGGTGCTGCAGTCTGTTTCGCGGTGCCGTACCATTACGCACCGCCTGCTTGGCTTTGCGCGCAGAATGGAAGTTCAGGTCGAGCCTCTCGATATTAATGAGATTGTGCGCGAAGTGCTGGGCTTTCTGGAAAAGGAAAGCCTGTACCGTAATATTAATCTTCAGCTTGAACTCGATGAAGAACTGCCGCGTATTTCTTCTGACCGGGGTCAGTTGCAGCAGGTTTTTTTGAACATCATCAATAACGCCATTGCCGCTGTGGATAATGGCGGAAACGTACATATTGTTACTCGTGCGGTGGGACTGGACAAGGTCGCGGTAAAAATTACCGATAATGGTGTAGGCATGTCCAGTGAGGTGTTGAGTCATATATTCGAGCCGTTTTTCACTACTAAAGGGGCAGAAGGTACCGGCCTTGGTCTGGCGATTACATATGGCATCGTCCAGAAGCTAGGCGGGCGTATTCATGTGGATAGTGAAGAAGGCAAAGGTTCGACCTTTACGATAGAGTTGCCCAAGCGTGCACAGTTGCCAAAGGAGTCGTAGGTGATGTCAGAGCTTAAAGTGTTACTGGTGGATGATGAGATAGAGTTTGCCGGAACTCTTGCTGAAAGGTTGCGTTTGCGGGGGCTTAATGCCTCTGTTACTACAGACGGGCAGGATGCTTTGCGCATCGCTCGTGAAGAAACTCCCAATGTTATGGTCGTTGATGTGATGATGCCGGGTATCAGCGGATTGGATGTTTTACGGCAAATTCGAGAAAATTTTCCCCAACTACCCGTTATTCTGTTGACAGGAAAGGGTTCTACAAGGGATGGAATTGAAGGCATGAGGCTGGGCGCGTTTGATTATCTCGTCAAACCGATCAGCATTGATGACCTCATCGAAAAAATTCGCGAAGCCACAAAGGCGCCTAACTCTGCATAATGGCAGGAAACAGGGTTAGATAGTCTGGCTTGTGAAATCCGGTGCAATGTGGCAGGCGTTGTACCGATTGCAGGAGGGCACATGACACGTGAGCATGAAAAGGCTGCGTACATGGGACGGATTACTGCGGCCCTGACGCACGAAATGCGTAACGTGCTGGCAACCATGCGTGAATCCGGCGGGTTGCTGGAGGACATGTTGCTGTTGAGTAAAGAGGACTTTCCCAAACGGGATGTCTTCGAAAAAAGCCTTGCCCGGATTTCCGGTCAGGCTAAGCGGGGGATGGATATCTGTGCCGCGCTGTCGCGTCTGGCGCATGGTCCCGATGCTCCTGTCGCTACTATTGATGCCGCAGAATGGCTTGATTACTTTGTTTTTGTTTGCGGTCGCTTTGCGCGGCTGAAAAATATTTCTCTTGCCCACGGGATTACTCCTGCGGGCATTTCTTTTTCTACCGATCCTGTGCGTTTTCAGATGGTTCTTTTTCATGTGATGGACGCACTTCTGGCAACACTTCCTGCCTCTTCCACGGTCACCCTCACCGGTGAAAAGAGCGACAGAGGCGTTGTTGTTCGTTTTGTTGTCAGCGGCTGCGACATGCCGGACCTGACCTCCGATTTGCTGATAGCTCAGGCTGCAGACTGTCTGGGCGAAATGGGGGGCTCAGTGCAGAGTGATTCGCAGATCAGACAAATCGAAACGTTTTTCCCGTTTGAAATAGCTTCATAATGTAGTGACAATTTTTGCCCTGATGATTCTTTTTGTTTCATCAGAGCGTGTGCTTTTTTTAACAATCTACTTAATGTATCAAGATAACTACTCACTCGCTGGTGGCACAGTCCTTGCCTATAATTTCACAAGGACAGGAAACGATTCATGCAAAGACACAAGAACCGTTTTGAATTGCCTCTGGCTTCCCGATGCTGCTGCTCGGGGCTGTGTGTAACCGGCGCTGCGAGCACGCAGGGCGCCCTGCCGGTTTTACACGCCATGGCGACACATCGGGGGCAAGGGTAATGAAAATCGCAAATGTGGCCTTGTATGATTCAGACCGGCAGTTTGTAGACCACCTTGCCGACAGGCTTTCCGGATTGGGAATAGCCTGCGCGGTATGCCGGACGACAGACGAGATTGAAACACTGCTGTGCACGGGCGGTATTGATGTTCTTGTCTTTGGTTCGCAAGAGGTGAGTTCTGCGGTAATGCGGTTTCTAGCCCGTATGAGTCGCTGCGACGATACCGTTCAGGTTATCTTGATGGTCAGAAAAGACCAGGTGCGACTTTCTATCGAAGGCATGAAAAATGGTGCGTTCGATGACATCTACATCCCGTTTGCCCTGGATGCGTTGTTGGGCAAGCTGTCGTTAGCTGTACAGCAAAGACGGCTTTTGCAACGCAGACAGCAGAGTGCGGAACAGCCTGCAAAGGGGCTGTCTGTATTCGGAAGAGTGCCGGACGAGGAATAAAGGGAAGGAAACTGACATGGCTATTCACGTTTTGCTTGTGGATGACGAGGTCGATTTTGTTCAGACCTTGGCAGAGCGTCTCAGGATTCGCGGAATGACCGTGGATACTGCTCATGACGGCGAACACGCGTTGCAGATAGTGGATGACTGCGGTGCATCAGTGATGGTTCTGGACCTTAGGCTTCCTGGCATGGACGGGATGGAAGTGCTGCGCAATGTCCGCAAAAAATGCCCGCATATGCAGGTGATTATGCTGACAGGGCACGGGGGCCGAAAAGACGAGGATTCTGCACGGTTGATAGGGGTTTTTGAGTACCTGAACAAACCTGTGGATATCAGTCAGCTCTCTGAGGTTATTGCAGCCGCCGCCAATGAGGCGGCCCTGCTTAGCGCAGACTAGCCCCGGGTGGGCCACCGGGCAATGGAGGATGTATGGAAACACCCAAAGTACGGGACATAATGATTCCGGTTTCCGAGTATGTTGTCATCGAAGAACGCGGTTCCCTGACCGATGCCTTTGTGGCTTTGGAAGATTTTTGCCGCGATAAATGCAAAGCCAAACCCCACCGTGACGTTCTGGTCACACGTGATGGCAAGGTTGTAGCCAAACTGACCATGCTTGATGTGCTCAAGGCTCTTGAGCCCAGGTATGAACACGTACAAACCGAACGGTTTCAGGGCAGAACCCTGACAGCCGAGCTTGTAGACAAACTGATCCGGGAATACGGCCTGTGGGCCGATCCGACTGCCGCTTTGTGCCGGAAGGCAGGCAACTGTAGCATTGCAGATGTCATGCACCTTCCCGAAGCCGCTGAGTTCGTAGACGAAGATGATACCGTGGAACATGCGCTGCACCGCTATATCCTCGGAGTGCATCAGCCCCTGCTGGTGCAAAAGGACGGCGACGTTATTGGCGTTCTGCGCCTCGGTGATGTCTTCGATTTTCTGAGAACAAAAATGACGGAGTGCGCCGCGGGTTAGTCCGGGTGCGTTTTTTGAAAAGGAACATTGTATGTCTTCTAACGCACAAGCGACATCGTTCGACTGGAAAAGGCTATGCTTTATGCTGCTGGGGGTGGCAGTTTTCCTCGTGATCTACTATTCGCCGGCATGGCCCGACGCGGTAGACCCCCTCGGCGAGCGCTTCCCGCTGTCTAAAGAAGCAAAAGGTGCCCTGGCCGTATTCATGTTTGCAGGCCTGTGGTGGGTTTTCGAAGTAGTGCCCATCGGCATTACCAGCCTCTGTATCGGCGTGCTGCAGGTACTGTTCTTTGTCCGTCCGCCGGAAAAGGCGTTCAAGGACTTCATGGACCCTTCGGTTCTGTTTATTTTTGCATCCATCATGATCGGCCTGGTGTTTACCAAAACCGGTCTGACAAAGCGTCTTGCATATAAAATGCTGATGGTTGTGGGCGAAAAAACCAGCCGCATATACCTAGGGGTATTTGTGGTAACGGCACTTCTTACCCATATCATGGCGCATACCGCCGTTGCGGCTACCGTGTACCCACTGCTGCTTGCCATTTATGCTTTGTATGATGATACCGGCAGCAAGACCAAGTTCGGTAAGGGCCTGTTTATCGGTATGGCGTATGTTGCCGGTGCCGGCTCAATTATCACTCTGCTGGGTGCCGCGCGCGGTGCCGTGGCGGTAGGCTTCTACAAAGAAATTGTGGGCGTCGACATTTCTTTCTTTGATCTCAGCTACTACATGTTCCCCATCGGCTGGCTGATGGTGTTCCTGCTGTGGGGCTTCTTCATGATCTTTTTCAAGCCGGAGCGGGATACCATTCCCGGTCTGCGCGAAAAGGCAAGAGATCTGAACAAGCAGATGGGACCCCTCACCCGCAAGGAAATAATGGCTGCCCTTATCGTGGGTATCGTCATTCTTGTCATGAGCCTGCGTTCTTTCTTCCCCATGCTTAAAATGCTGGATAAAACTGCCATCATTCTTATTTCCAGCATCGCTTTCTTTATCTTCAAGATTCTGGATATCAAGGATCTTGAAGATGTGCCGTGGAACATCATTCTGCTGTTCGCCGGCGCCATGAGTATCGGCTACTGCCTGTGGGAAACCGGTGCTGCAAAGTGGCTGGCTGTCAACTGGCTGGTCATGTTTGAAAAAGCCCACTGGTTTGTCTTTGTGATGAGCATCTGCTTCTTTGTTCTGATGATGACTAACTTCATTATGAACGTGGCGGCGATTGCCATATCACTACCGGTTGCGCTTGTTATTGCGCCTTACCTCGGTGTGTCGCCCGACGTGATCCTGTTCGGCGCATTGGTTGTGGCTGGTATGCCCTTCCTGCTGCTGGTAGGTGCTGCTCCTAACGCAATTGCCTATGATTCCGGACAATTCACTTCCGGCGAGTTTTTCAAGTACGGTCTTATCGCCAGTGCTTTGCTGCTCGTTGTGGTCGGTATATTCGTTCTCGTGGTATGGCCGCTTATGGGCATGCCCATTACCGTACCCAAGGTAGGCATGTAGTTCGTTTAGCGTAGAACAAGAGCCGGAGCGCGGCTGCCGCGCTCCGGCATTTGGAATACCCTTACCTAAAGGAGAAGGGCTGTGTCGGAAAAAGTGCTTATCGTCGATGACGAAAAGGAATTTCTGGAGGCATTAGCCGAGCGTATGCGCGCACGCGGCATGGAAGTAACTACTGCCACATCTCCCATCGAGGCACTGGCTCTGGTTGCACGTAAGTCGTTTGACGCCATTGTGCTTGATTTTCAGATGCCCGAATTAGACGGGCTGGAAACCCTTAAGCGGATGAAAGAATCCAATGACGACGTGCAGGTAATCGTGCTTACGGGCCATGCCACGATTGAGCGCGGCGTTGAAGTGATGAAGCACGGCGCAGCGGATTTTGTTGAGAAATCTGCAGATATTAATAGCTTGACTGAAAAGATTCACGAAGCTAGCGCTAAGAAGCTGGTCATTGCAGAAGAAAAGACCAGAGAAAAGATTCAGGCCATTCTCGAAGAGAAAGGGTGGTAAGCAGGACCGCCTTTGGCCGACTATGCAGGTGTAAGGAGAGGAACCATGTCTGTCATTGCAATCCACAATGGGATCTACTGCCACGAAGAACAGTACCTGAGCGCCATCCGGGAGGCTACCGGATACAGTTACGTTACTGACGACACCGTGGTTGATGAGGCTGCGCGCCGTTCCGGCATCAGCGCATCGCGTCTGCGCAAGGCATTTGACGCAAAGCCTTCCATCTTCAACTCGTTCACCAACGACAGGGAGCGCGCCCGTGCGTGGTTCCGGCTGATCGTGGCTGAACATCTGGCAAAGGACAACATGCTCTTTATGGGCTTTACTGCCATGATGGTGCCTACCGCCGTAAAGCACGCTCTCAGGGTGTGTCTTATCGGTAATAAAGAAACGCGCATTACCAATGCTGCGGCTCAGGGCATCGGCGAAGGTGAAGCTCAGAAGACATTGCGTGCGCGCGATTCCGATGCTGCAGAATGGGTGAAGCACCTTACCGGCAATACGGACCCGTGGGCAGCAGAGCTGTATGACATTGTTATCCCCGTGGATAAAAGTACCCCGCTGGAAGCTGCAGCCCTTGTAAAGGAAATGCTGGGGCGTGAAGCTGTAAAGCCTGATGAAGCCAGTCGCAAATACGTGCAGGACGTGTTGCTGGCTGCACAGGTTGAGGTTCAACTTGCCTCCAAAGGCCACTTTGTACAGGTCGTGTCGGAAGCCGGTGTCGTTACACTTACTGTTAACGGTGATGTTTCCGACCTTGAGCGGCTTGGCACCAACCTGCGCGCGGCTGTGATTGACATGCCGGGTGTGGAAGGCGTGAAAGTGGTTGGCGGTCGCGATATTCATGCCCCGTCCATTTATCGTCAGTGCAACTTTGAATTGCCTAACCGCGTTCTGGTTGTAGATGACGAGCGCGACTTTGCCCAGACGTTGTCACAGCGTCTGGAAGTGCGCGAAATGGGCTCTGCCGTGGCATACGACGGCGAATCTGCGCTTGAAATCGTTGAGCGCGATCAGCCTGAGGTCATGATTCTTGACCTGAAAATGCCCGGTGTGGACGGCAAAGAAGTTCTGCGCCGTGTTAAAGAAAGCAGGCCTGAGGTTGAAGTTATCATTCTTACCGGTCAGGGTTCTGATTCCGACCGCGCCGAATGCATGAAGCTGGGTGCGTTTGCTTACCTTGAAAAGCCTGTGGATATCGAGCAGTTGAGTTCTGTTCTGTTAAAGGCAAATACCAAGGCGCGTCAGAACCTGAAGAGCGCTTAACATATCAAGCGAGCAACCCCTTTCGGGGTAGCCGTTGTCTCTGGCTGGCCGGCGGGGCATCCCGCCGGTACGCCGGATAACATCTTCCGCATACTGAGTTTGTGGCGAATGCAAGCTCGCACCAAAAAGGGGCTCCCGATGGGATCGGGGGCCCCTTTTGGCGTGTTATGTGCGCAGCATTCCAAAAAGGACATGCTGTCTGTTTCTCTGTGGCTGTTTGTTGCAGCTAACGCCGGAACGTTTGGTTTATCCGGAAAGGGGCAGCTGCAAAAACAACAAACGCGGCACGACTGCAACAAAAAAATTAAAATTGTGTGCCGAAATGCATTACTGCGAAACCGTTTTCGACGATTTTAAAGAAGAAACTGCGAAGTGTTTGTTTGTCAAGCTATTTGAAACTTCTGTTGTTTTAAAACGTTCGTTAACGTATCAGAAGAAACTGCCATAGTGCTTCCATTTGTTTCTCGCGATTGTGTAAATTTTAACTAGCGTGAGTAATCACTTGAATTGTTACGATGTTTAAGGATGGCACATACATTGCTGTATGTCGTCCGGGCAGGACGTGTTTTATGCAACGTCACCATGTTCGCTTTACGCATCGTTTGCCGTTTCAGCGTCACTGTCCATTTTCGTGCAGAGCATGTGCTGTGCGGTACAGGCGTCTGGGCCGGTTCTGCACAGCGGGGCAGGGTACGGGGAGCAATGGCTATGCAACACATGAAGGTAGCTGTGTATGACTCTGACATGCAGTTTGTTGATAATCTTTGCGGACGGCTTTCCGGCATGGGCGTAGCCTGCACCGCCTGCCGGACGCATGATGAAGTTGAGACGCTGCTGTGCATGGGTACTGTGAATATTCTTGTTTTCGGATCGCAGGAGATAACCTGCGCCGTTACACGATTTTTGACACGGATGAAACGTTTTGACGGTGCTGTTCAGCTTATCCTGATGGTCAGAAAAAATCAGGTCAGGTTGTCAATTGAAGGCATGAAAAACGGTGCATTCGACGACATCTGCATCCCGTTTGATCTGGATGCGCTGCTGGGCAAATTGTCGCTGGCGGCACAGCATAGGCGGCGGGTACTGTGCAAAGACAGACAGGTTTGCTCGGCAAAGGCCCGACGCGAGAGACATGCTGCCCGTAAACAGGTTTTTAAGGACGGGAACTGACATGTCTATGCGTTTGCTGACATCAAATAAGGAGAATGGCCGATGAAATACGGACTCACCGTAAAGGCCTCCTGCTTAATTTATGCAGACAGGTGCACTTGCCGCATAGCGGAAGCCTGTAAGCCGTATTGCGATGCTCAGGGACCTTGAGCTGTATCTCATATCGCAGGCAGCTTCGCACACCGCCGCAACGAATCAGGGTGATTCTTCATATCTGCCGGCAACGCGGCTGCCTGAAAACTAAAGATGTATGTGCTGCCTGCCAGGGCTGCTCCCTGACAGTTCTTTTTCATAAGGCGTTTTTTGAAGTTATTATAACCGTTGTCGATGGTACAGCCCGACTGAGTTCTTACCGGTTAAATGTGCCAGGGCGGGCCATCCGGCACTGGAGGACGTATGGAAACACCGAGAGTACGGGATATAATGATTCCTGTTTCTGAATATGTTGTCATCGAAGACACAGGTGTTCTGTCTGATGCCTTTGTCGCTTTAGAAGACTTTTGCCGGGATAAAAACAAGCGCAAGCCTCATCGTGACGTCCTTGTCACGCGTGACGGTAAAGTTGTGGCCAAGCTGACCATGCTTGACGTGCTCAAAGCCCTTGAGCCCCGTTATGAACACATACAGCCCGAGCGGTATCAGGGAAGAACCCTGACAGCCGGACTGGTAGACAAGCTGATCCGCGAGTTCGGCCTGTGGGCCGACCCGACAGCGGCGCTATGCCGTAAAGCCGGCAGCTACAAAATTGCAGACGTCATGCACCTGCCCGAAGCTGCAGAGCTTCTGGATGAAGACGACACGGTTGAACATGCATTGCACCGCTACATCCTTGGGGTGCATCAGCCTTTGCTTGTACAGCGTGATGGTGAAGTAACCGGCGTGCTGCGTCTTGGCGATGTTTTTGATTACTTGAAAACAAAAATAACTGAATGCCCCGCGGGCTAATCCGCAGGCTTGTTTCGATAAGGAAATAGATATGTCTTCCAACGTACAAACAGCATCGTTCGACTGGAAAAGACTGTGCTTCATGCTGCTGGGGGTAGTGGCTTTTCTTGCAATTTACTACTCGCCGGCGTGGCCCGATGCAGTAGACCCTCTGGGTGAGAGCTTTCCGTTATCTAAAGAGGCAAAGGGCGCTCTGGCCGTATTCATGTTTGCCGGCCTGTGGTGGGTTTTCGAAGTAGTGCCCATCGGTATTACCAGCCTCTGTATCGGCGTTCTGCAGGTTCTGTTCTTTGTCCGTCCGCCGGAAAAGGCGTTCAAGGACTTCATGGACCCGTCGGTTCTGTTTATTTTTGCATCCATCATGATCGGTCTGGTGTTTACCAAGACAGGTCTGACAAAGCGTCTTGCCTATAAAATGCTGATGGTTGTGGGCGAAAAGACCAGCCGTATATATCTAGGGGTATTTGTGGTAACGGCGCTTCTTACCCATATCATGGCGCATACCGCTGTGGCGGCTACCGTGTACCCGCTGCTGCTCGCCATCTATGCTTTGTATGATGATACCGGCAGCAAGTCCAAGTTCGGTAAGGGCCTGTTCATTGGTATGGCCTATGTTGCCGGAGCCGGTTCTATCATCACCCTGCTGGGTTCGGCGCGCGGCGCAGTTGCAGTCGGCTTTTTCAAGCAGATTGTGGGAACAGAAATTTCATTCTTTGAATTGACCTACTATATGGCTCCCGTCGGCTGGCTGATGGTGTTCCTGCTGTGGGGTTTTGTAATGATTTTTTGCAAGCCCGAACGTGATACCATTCCCGGTCTGCGTGAAAAAGCAAGAGAGCTGAACAAGCAGATGGGGCCGCTTTCGCGCAAGGAAATAATGGCTGCCGTGATTGTGGGCCTTGTCATTCTTGCCATGAGCCTCCGTTCGTTCTTCCCCATGCTCAAGATGCTGGACAAGACGGCGATCATTCTGATTTCCAGTATTTCGTTCTTTGTGTTCAAGATTCTGGATATCAATGATCTTGAAAATGTGCCGTGGAACATCATTCTGCTGTTCGCGGGCGCCATGAGCATCGGTTACTGCCTGTGGGAAACCGGCGCTGCAAAGTGGCTGGCTGTCAACTGGCTGGTCATGTTTGAAAAGGCGCACTGGTTTGTCTTTGTGATGAGCATCTGCTTCTTTGTTCTGATTATGACAAACTTTATTATGAACGTGGCGGCGATTGCCATATCACTACCGGTTGCGCTTGTTATTGCGCCGTACCTCGGCGTGTCGCCCGAAGTTATTCTTTTCGGTGCACTTGTTGCGGCGGGTATGCCCTTCTTGCTGCTGGTAGGTGCCGCACCTAACGCAATCGCCTACGATTCCGGCCAGTTTACTTCCGGCGAGTTCTTTAAGTACGGTCTTATCGCCAGTATCATGCTGCTTGTAGTGGTCGGAATATTCGTTCTTGTGGTATGGCCTCTTATGGGCATGCCCATTACCATACCCGGAGTAGGCATGTAGTTTACGTAACCAATGTCAGAAGCCGGAGCGGGGCAGCTCGCTCCGGCGCTTTGAACCCTTACCTGAAGGAGAAGGGCAATGTCGGAAAAAGTGCTTATTGTAGATGATGAAAAGGACTTTCTGGACGCGTTGGCCGAGCGTATGCGCGCACGTGGCATGGACGTGACTACTGCCACCTCTCCCATTGAAGCATTGGCTTTGGTTGCACGTAAGTCATTTGATGCCATCGTGCTTGATTTTCAGATGCCGGAACTTGACGGGCTGGAAACGCTTAAGCGGATGAAAGAATCCAACGACGATGTGCAGGTGATAGTGCTTACAGGACATGCTACAATTGAGCGCGGCGTAGAAGTGATGAAGCATGGCGCTGCTGACTTTGTGGAGAAATCTTCGGATATCAACAGCCTGACAGAAAAAATTCATGAAGCGAGTGCAAAAAAACTGATTATCGCAGAAGAAAGAACGAGAGAAAAAATTCAGAATATCCTTGAAGAGAAAGGATGGTAGGCTGAGCAGATTTTGTTTGTGACAGGCTGTGTTGTTGTGCCGAAGTAACTGAAACAACGGCACTGCCTGTTGTAAAAATTATCTGCGCTGCCGATTATAAATAATAAAAGCCCCGAGTGAATCGGGGCTTTTTTGTTGTCATGTCAGCGCGCTTACCACGTAAGCCGCATCTTGCAGCCCATGCCCTGAATCTGTTTTTTCAAATCAGGGATGGTGTATTCGCCGTAGTGCACGATGGATGCAATAAGAGCAGCAGAGGCGCCGCCTTTGGTCAGTGCGTCGTACATATGGATGGGATGACCGGCCCCGCCCGATGCAATGACAGGTATCTGCACAGCGTCAGTGATCATGCGGGTAAGGTTCAGTTCATAGCCGTCTTTGGTGCCGTCTGCGTCGATGGAGTTGACGCAGAGTTCGCCTGCTCCCAGAGCTTCAGCGGTCTTGGCCCAGTCCAGAGCATCTATGCCCATGTGCTTGCGCCCGCCGTGAATGACGATTTCATAGCCGGAAGGAATCTGCTCGGTTACTTCAACCTGCTTGACATCCATGCCCAGCACGATGGCCTGCGAGCCGAAACGGGCTGCCCCCTGACTGATGATGTCAGGATTTTTTACCGCACCGGAGTTAACGGAAATTTTTTCCGCACCGGCGTTCAGCGCATCTCGCATGTCATCAACCGTGTTTATGCCGCCGCCCACAGAGAAGGGAATGAAAATGGTCGAGGCCACTTTTTCTACGATATCAAGGAAGATGCCACGCTCTTCATGCGATGCCGTGATGTCGTAAAAGACGATTTCGTCGGCGCCTTGTTCGTAATATTGTCTGGCCGTTTCCACTGGGTCGCCGATATCAACGTTGCCCTTGAATTTGATGCCCTTGGTCAGGCGTCCGTCGCGTACGTCAAGGCAGGGGATGATGCGCTTACTGAGCATTTGCCGCCTCCTTGCAGTATGCGTAAAAATTCTGCAGCAGCTTAAGTCCCGGTCTGCCGCTCTTTTCAGGGTGGAACTGCACAGCCCACAAACCCGGCCCGCCATGAACGGAACAGAATTCCTTGCCGTAGAGAGTGGTGGCTATGGTGTATTCTTCCGGTGGATTGGGGAAGTAGCTATGGACAAAGTAGAACTCGGAGTCATCGGAAATACCTTTGAAAAGTTCGCAGGTTTTTCTGGGAGTAACGCGGTTCCAACCCATATGGGGTACGCGGATGGGTGCCCCTGACTCGTCTTCCAGCGCGGGGTTGAACAGGTGGCATTCTCCGGGAATGATGCCCAGAGTGCGGGTATCGTTTTCCTGACTGTAGTCCAGCATAATCTGGCAGCCCACACAGATGCCCAGAAGAGGCTTGCCGGCCTCTACCTGTTGTTTCAGCACCACATCAAGTCCGGCGGCGGTCAGCTCGTCCATGGCCTGTCCGGCAGCCCCCACACCGGGAAAGATAATGCCTTCCGATGCGGCGATTTCGGCAGGATCGGCCGTAATCGCATTGGGGATCCCGATGTGATTCAGGGCGCGGCGCACGCTTGTCTGGTTGCCGGCCTTGTAATCAAGGATCGCAAGCATGGTTCCCTCCTCTTGCGGGGTTTAGGTATTCGGCAATTATCAGCTTCTGCGCTGAAAGAGCAAGCCTTTCCTGCATACTATAACACCATGTATGAACTTTGGCGGGTATGATAGACTTAGGAGCTTGCGTTTCTGGCCCTTCCGGTTGTATAAAGGCGGAATTGCTGACGGGGCATAGGCTTCGTGTGCATGTTCCTCAACAATCCCAGAAGGATGCCGGAAGGTGTCTTTTCTCGCCTGGTACTGCGGGGCGCGCAGGCTGCATGAGTGCGGACGCAACGTCTGCGTCCAGACACATGTCAGTCAGAACTTTTTGATCTGAAAAGCGCAACCCATTTGCGTTTTTTAGCGTGCATCCGCCTGATGGTGTAACACCTAACCAAGACGACATACAGCGAAGCGAAATGCCAAAGCGGACCGACCTCAAGCGTATTATGGTCATCGGCTCGGGGCCTATTGTCATAGGACAGGCCTGCGAGTTCGATTATTCCGGAACACAGGCCGTAAAGGCTCTTAAGGAAGAAGGTTACGAGGTGGTACTGGTTAACTCCAACCCTGCCACCATCATGACCGACCCCGGCCTTGCCGACCGGACGTACATCGAACCCATTGAACCGGAAACCGTCGCCGCCATCATCCGCAAAGAGCGACCCTGCGCGCTGTTACCCACATTGGGTGGCCAGACCGGTCTGAACACGGCTCTTGCCGTGGCAGAAATGGGCGTGCTGGAAGAGTGCGGCGTAGAACTGATCGGCGCAACCCGCGACGTCATCAACAAGGCTGAAAGCCGCGATCTTTTCCGTCAGGCTATGGCCAACATCGGCCTTAAAGTGCCCGCCAGCGGCATTGCGCGCAACATGGAAGACGTGCGAAAGCTTGGCACTGAAATGCCTTTCCCCCTTATTGTACGTCCTGCCTTTACCATGGGCGGCAGCGGGGGCGGCATTGCCTACAACATGGAAGATCTTGAGGAAATCGCATCGCAGGGCCTTGCCGCCAGCATGCAGAGCGAAATCCTTGTGGAACAGTCCGTACTCGGCTGGAAAGAGTACGAGATGGAAGTAATGCGCGATAAGAACGACAACTGTGTTATCGTGTGCTCCATCGAAAACATCGACCCCATGGGCGTACATACCGGTGACTCCATCACCGTGGCTCCCGCCCAGACGCTGACAGACGTCGAATATCAGATGATGCGTGATGCCTCCATTGCCATCATGCGTGAAATCGGCGTTGAAACCGGCGGCTCCAACGTGCAGTTCGGCATCAACCCTGCCAACGGCGACATGGTGGTTATCGAAATGAACCCCCGTGTGTCCCGCTCTTCGGCACTTGCCTCAAAGGCGACCGGCTTCCCCATCGCCAAGATTGCGGCAAAGCTGGCCGTGGGCTACACGCTGGACGAAATTCCCAACGACATTACGCGCGAAACCATGGCGTCGTTCGAGCCTTCCATCGACTACTGCGTCATCAAGCTGCCGCGCTTTACCTTTGAAAAATTCCCCGGTTCGCGCGACGAACTGAACACAGCCATGAAGAGTGTGGGCGAGGCTATGGCCATCGGCCGTACCTTCAAGGAAGCGCTGCAAAAGGGTCTGCGTTCGCTTGAAGTGGGCGCAACCGGCTTCGGTCACAAGTACCGCGATGCCCTGCCCGAGCGTGAAGACATCATGCCCATGCTGCGCACTCCCAACTCCAAGCGTATCTTCTGGGTGCGCCTTGCCATGCTGGCAGGCTTCACTCTGGATGAACTGTTTGAAATCACGGCCATTGATCCGTGGTTCCTGCGCCAGTTCAAAGACGTGCTGGATATGGAAGCCGAGCTGAAAGACTTTGCTCTGGCAAATGCCATGGTCAAGGAAAACCCCGAGCTCGTGTCGTTGATGCGCCGCGCCAAAGAATACGGGTTCTCCGACCGTCAGCTGGCGGAAATGTGGAAGCAGCCCGAATCCGCCGTGCGCGACCTGCGTAAGTCCATGGGTGTTGTGCCCACGTACTACCTTGTCGATACCTGCGCGGCAGAGTTTGAAGCATATACTCCCTACTACTACTCCACATACGAGACCGGTAAAGAGCTTACCGCGGATGATCGCAAGAAGATCATCATTCTTGGCGGCGGGCCCAACCGTATCGGTCAGGGCATCGAGTTTGACTACTGCTGCTGCCACGCATCCTTTGCGCTGCGTGACATGAATGTGCAGTCCATCATGGTAAACTCAAACCCCGAGACTGTCTCCACCGACTATGACACTTCGGACCGTCTCTACTTTGAGCCGCTGACCTTTGAAGATGTCATGAACATAGTGGAAGCGGAACAGCCTGACGGCGTTATCGTGCAGTTCGGCGGTCAGACTCCGCTGAACCTTGCAGTGCCGCTGATGCGCGCCGGTGTGCCTATTATCGGTACTCACCCCGACTCCATCGACCGTGCCGAAGACCGTGAGCGTTTTCAGGCTCTGATCGAAAAGCTGGACCTGCTGCAACCCGCCAACGGCACCGTTATGTCGCTTGAGGAAGCTCTGGTTGCCAGTGACAAGATCGGCTACCCCGTGGTTGTGCGTCCCAGTTATGTTCTGGGCGGCCGTGCCATGGAAGTGGTGTACGATGCCGAGCAGCTGCGTACCTACTTTGCCAATTATGTGGGTAAAGCTCCTGAGCATCCCATTCTTATTGACAAGTTCCTTGAAAGTGCCACCGAAGTGGACGTGGACGCCCTGTGCGACGGCTGCGACACCTACGTTGCGGGCATTATGGAACATATCGAAGAAGCCGGCATCCACTCCGGCGACTCTGCCTGCGTTATCCCGCCGCACACCCTGCCGGCGAGCATCGTGGAAGAAATCCGCCGCCAGACTATCGCTCTTGCGACAGAACTTCGCGTAGTGGGCCTGATGAATATCCAGTTCGCCGTAAAAGACGGACAGGTATATATCCTTGAAGTGAACCCCCGCGCATCGCGTACCGCTCCGTTTGTTTCCAAAGCAACCGGCGTGCCGCTGCCCCGTCTTGCCACTCAGGTGATGATGGGCAAAACTCTGCGCGAACTTGACCCGTGGAGCATGCGCCGTTCCGGTTACTGCTCGGTCAAGGAATCCGTCTTCCCGTTCAAGCGCTTCCCGGGCGTTGATATTCTGCTCGGACCCGAAATGCGCTCTACCGGTGAAGTTATGGGTATGGGCCGCACCTTTGAGGAAGCCTTTATGAAGGGCCAGATTGCAGGTGGTCAGAAGCTGCCGCAGGAAGGCAAGGTGTTTATCTCCGTAAATGACAGAGACAAACCCTACGTGGTGGAAGTTGCACGCATCTTTGCCGATCTCGGCTTTGAAGTGCTGGCAACCAAGGGCACCTGCAAGCTGCTGGAGGAAAACAACGTCTCCGGCACTCCCGTATACAAAGTATACGAGGGCAGGCCCAACATTGTGGACTTCATCAAGAACGGCGAAGTCTCGCTGGTTGTCAACACGGCTTCCGGCAAGCGCACCGTTCAGGATTCCAAAGACATCCGTCAGGCAACTCTGTTGTACGGTGTGCCTTACAGCACTACGGTTTCCGGCGCACACGCCATTGCCAGTGCCATTGCCGAACAGCGTCGTTGCGGCCTGACGGTAAAAAGTCTGCAGGAATACTATGCGGGCGACACAGATGCGCCTGTTTGCGGGGAAAAATAACACCATGAAACGTGAATACTGCGGCGTCTTCGGCATCTACAACCATGCAGAAGCCGCTCGTATGACCTACTTCGGACTATATGCACTGCAGCACCGTGGTCAGGAAAGCGCCGGTATTGTAACCTGGGACGGAACCACTCTGCGCGAAGAGCGCGGTATGGGACTGGTTCCGGAAGTCTTTAACGAAAGACACCTTTCAACAGAGTTGAAGGGTGACATCGCCATCGGCCATACCCGTTATTCCACCACCGGTGCTTCGCTGCTGCGTAACGCTCAGCCATTCCGTGTCCGCTACAAGGATATGGACATCGCCATCGCCCACAACGGCAATCTGGTGAACACCATGGAACTGCGCTCCAAGCTGGAGGCTCGCGGTTCTATTTTCCAGACGACCAACGACAGCGAAGTGATTGTCCACCTGATTGCAAAGCACCTGAATGGCGGCACCATCGAAGAAGCTGTCATTGCCGCCTGTCGCGAGGCTCGCGGTGCGTATTCGCTGCTTATTCTTGCCAACGATAAAATGATAGCCGTGCGTGACCCGCACGGCTTTCGTCCTTTATTGCTGGGCAAGGTCGGCGAATCGCACGTTTTTGCCAGCGAATCATGCGCCTTTGACCTGCTGGAAGCAGAACTCATCCGCTCGGTTAAACCCGGCGAGATGATCGTTATCGATAAGGGTAAAATACAGAGCTACGATATGGATATGGGCAAAAAATCCCATAACTGCATTTTCGAGCTTGTCTACTTTGCCCGTCCTGACTCCATTGTTTTCGGTGAAAACGTATACTTCTGCCGTAAAGCCATGGGCAAGCACCTTGCGCAGGAAGCTCCGGTGGACGCAGACTTTGTCATGCCGTTCCCTGATTCCGGCGTATACTGTGCTGTCGGCTACGCGCAGGAGTCCGGAGTGCCGTACGAACATGCCATGATCCGTAACCACTACGTGGGGCGTACCTTCATTCAGCCGTCGCAGAGCATGCGTGACTTCAGCGTGCGGGTGAAGATCAACCCCGTAAAGGATATGATCAAGGACAAGCGCATCATCATTGTGGATGACTCCATCGTGCGCGGCACTACCATCCAGACCCGCGTTAAAAAGCTGCGTGAACTGGGTGCGCGTGAAGTTCACTTCCGCGTAAGCTGCCCGCCCATTAAACATCCCTGCTTCTACGGCATCGACTTTGCCTCAAAGGGCGAACTGATTGCAGCGAATCATCCCGTTAAAGAGATCGAACGCTTTATCGGTCTGGACAGCCTGCATTACCTTTCCATCGAAGGGCTGCTGAAGTCTGTAGCGAACCCTGATGACTACTGTCTTGCCTGCTTTACCGGCAAGTACCCCATCGAATGCGAAGGAAATCTGAAGTCGTGCCTTGAGTGCGGCTGTTAAAACGATTAATACTATGCATGCGGGTTGCCGTGCCGTAACGGTTGCCCGCATGCGTTTTTTATTTTTATTGCAGAATAAGACCTGTCGTTCTGCCGCTGAAAAGCCCGAAAGGTGAAAACACCATGACTCAGGATGCAAAATGCCCCCGCCGTACGGATTGGGTTCCGCTGGCGCGCGAGGTTCTGGATATTGAAATAGAAGGTATTGCCGCCATGCGCGACCGTCTGAACGGCGGCTTTGTAGAAGCACTGACCCTGATGGCGGATTGTACCGGCCGTGTCGTTATCACCGGCCTTGGAAAATCCGGCCTTGTGGGACGCAAACTGGCATCGACTCTGTCGTCCACCGGCACTCCCTCTTTCTTTTTGCATCCCGTGGAAGGCGCTCATGGCGACATGGGCATGATCCGCAGCGATGACGTTGTCGTGGCTATTTCCAACTCCGGCGAAACGGACGAACTGAATGCTATTCTGCCCACGTTGCGCAGTCTCGGGGCTTCTATCATCGCCATGACCGGCAAGGCGGAATCCACGCTGGGGAAAAGCGCTGACGTGGTGCTGGATACTGGTGTCGCCCGAGAAGCCTGCCCGCTGAATCTTGCGCCTACAGCCTCGACCACGGCTGTGCTTGCTATGGGTGACGCGCTTGCCGTGTGCCTTATTCACTGGAAGTCATTCACTGAAGATGATTTTCTGCGCTACCATCCCGGTGGTTCACTTGGGCAGCGTCTTTCCATGCGTGTGGAAACGCTGATGCATACTGAAAATCTGCCCAGTGTCCGCGAAACCATGCAGGCCGGTGAAGCGTTACGCGTGCTGGATGGTGGACGTCTGGGGACGGTGTTGATTACTGACGGTATCGGACGCCTTTCCGGCATTCTGACCGATGGTGATGTTCGTCGTCTGGTCTGTCGGGACAAAGGAATTGAGATGACGGCCCCTGTCTCCAACATTATGGTGCGCAGACCCATGACCGCGAAAAAAGGGCATTCCGTTGCGCAGCTTATTGACCTGATGGAAGAAAAAGCCATCACCGTACTGCCCATTACCGATGATGAGGGTATGCTTTGCGGCGTGGTGCACCTGCACGACCTGCTGGGCAAAGGCGGCGTTAAATTTTCGCGCTAGCAGCTTGTTGTATTCTTAAATTTGTAGCGGCGTACTTTGGTGCGCCGCTTTTTTTGTAAAAAAAACGTGGCTGCAGGCTGCAAGCTTGTGGTGCCGTTCCTTACTGTTTTTAGAATGAAAACAGAGTGTTTCATCATGTAAGCATGGCGCGACTTAAGCGATATTTCGCAGGATTGGTATGCTGGTTCACGTTCGGAGTAAGCATCTTGTAACCACTCTTTGAACAGTATTACCGCTGTGTATGACTTATTCCGGTATTTTCAGCGCATACTGTAGTGGTTGTTTCGTGGCCTTTTCAGTGTTGATACTGCACGCTGCAAACCAGTTATGAGGCGGTATGGGACAAAAAAACAGCAACGCTGCCTGTGGTCACTGTTGCCGCTTTACGGCTATGCGGCTACCATACCGTACAACCGGAGGGCTTTGATGAGATCAAAGAAAGTAAGCGAAAGCGATACCATAATGACCCACCGCGGTCTGCCGCAGGATGCAAACCCTGCGGGCAATATCCACGGCGGTACAATTTTAAAGCATATCGACCTTGCCGGAGCTGTGGCGGCAATGCGCCATGCCAGAGGCAATACGGTGGTGACGGCCTCCATTGACAGGATGGAGTTTAAAGCCGCGGTGCGTGTGGGAGAACTGATGGTGCTTAAGTCCAGTGTGAATATGGTCAGCAATACATCTATGGAAGTGGGGGTGCGCGTGGAGGCGGAAAATCTGCTGACTGGTGAAATCCGCCATGCGGCATCCGCGTATCTGACTTTTGTCGCTATGGATGAAAATCGTAAGCCCACCAAAGTGCCGGAACTTGAGCTGGAAACGGACGACCACCACCGCAGGCACCGCGAAGCCATGATGCGCCGTGAGATGCGCCGCGAAGAACGCCGACGGGAGAAACTGTCGCAGGAAGGGCGTTCTCAGGTGGGCAATCAGGGCGTCAAAGAACTTTATTAAGGTTGTTCAGCCTGACCGGGCGCTTGTCTGGTCAGGCTTTTTTAGTGTTTTTTGCATCTGCGGGTGAACGGTGCAGGACGGTATAAGACTACTGGTCTCTGTCCGGCTGTGATGTCGGGATACTCAAGGGGCTCGCTGGTAATGCGGCACCGCCGGAAGGGTTTGGGCAGGTTTAAGAATACGCTGAGATTCGTATATTTGGAATTCGTATACGTTGCCGGTGTATCAGGTATACAGATGGAACCTGCATCATTTTTGGGCCTGTTTTGCCGTAGGGTGTGATGCCGGTAATCTGAGGTTGTGCAGGTCTGCCGGTGCTGCCTGTTGTCAGGCTGAGTGCCGGACTGCCTTGTCTGCCTGACTTTTTGTATAGTCATGCGGAACGATTTTTGCTTTTTATTGCCGGATGTCAGGATGCTGACGTTGTTCAGCGTTTTTTATATTTTGTAACGTGGCGCAATGAGCACGATACAGGAGGAAGTCACCATTATGCAGACGCAACAAACCAGCGATGCGGGAGCGGATTTTTACTGCTTTCAGCATGTGAATAACGGCTACACCGAGCCGGGACTTGCCATGCATATGGGCGACCAGTTGCTGCGGGATCTACAGGCACATCCTCCTGCCGCGGCTGCAAGGCGACTTACGCTTGCGTCGGGGCTGCTGCGCCAGGCGTTATTGCTGAACCCCTTTGATGCGGCCTTGCGCGGGGTGGTGCAGGCGATGGTCGGCGCTCAGCCCTGCTCTGCAGTATATAAGCAGTGGTTTACCGCTGCAGAAAAAATTCTTGCACCGGTACCGGATGTTTTCATGGGTGATGTGCTGGAACAAGTCGCTGCACTGCAGAAAAATGATGAAAAGCTGCTTGATGGTGCATTGCATGGCGACTCGCTGGCGTATCGATTTACCTGCATCGGGGTGTTGTGGGAAATCGGGCGCGGCGACTATTTTATGCAAGCTGTAGAAGCCTTTTTACAGACGGATGCCGGATCGCTGGTTGCTCCGTACTTTGCGTGGGGGGCACTGCGTATGGGGCATGCGGATGCGTGCCGGAAATTGTTGAACAAGGCCATTGTCAGCCCCATGTCATTGCATCTGCGCGCAGAGCTTGCCTTGCGTGAAGGGAAAACAGAAAAAGGCCTTGCGCTGCTGGGCCATGCGCTGGAAGCAGAGCCTGTGTTGCTGTTTATCCTGTACAGAATGTACGAGGTGCTTCAGCCTGCCGTTCCTGCACGCCTTGAGGATGTGCGGGGCGCAAATGATGTGAGCGTTGTTTTTTATACGTGGAATAAGTTTGATGTCACTCTGGAGACATTACAAAGCCTTGTGCGTTCTGACATAGGCGGAGCAGCCATTACGCTGCTGAACAACGGTTCCGATGCGTTTGCTGCACAGGATTTTGAACGGGCGGCGCGGGATATCGCGCAGGGGCGGGATATTGAAATCATTCACCTGCCCGTGAATGTAGGCGCGCCTGCTGCGCGTAACTGGCTGTGGGAGCTGCCGCATGTGCGACGTAGCGACTATGTGGCGTATCTTGATGATGATGTCCTTTTGCCGGAAGGCTGGCTTCGTTCGTATCTGCAGACAAAAAAAGAATTTCCGCAGGCAACGGTTGTCGGCCCCAAGGTGGTTAACCCCGGTGAGTTGCCTTCAGTTCAGTATGTTCCCCGCTTTTTTTCGCAAGTCGGCGACAGGCTGATACGTTTTACCAATAATGCTCCGCTCTTTTGGGATATGGGGCAATATGATTACCGCCGTCCTTGTCTTTCTGTGATGGGATGTTGTCACCTCTTCGACAGAGCCGCTTGTGACAGTCTGGGAGTGCCGCCTTTTGATGTGCGGTTTTCACCTTCGCAGGTGGACGATCTGGAGCATGATATTCAGGTTTGGATGTGCGGCGGGCAGGTATTGTACGACGGCAGAACAACGGTGGTGCACCGTCAGGATTCAGGGCGTAAAGCTCCGCTTTCCGAAGCTGCATGGGGGCACGTATGGGGCAATCATATGAAAATGGAAGCTAAAATTTCCGGCAGCGAGTTGAAGCGGGTAGATGCCGCAGTGCGCGATTCGGACAAGGCGCATTTTGAAAACGTGCTGCATGCAGTTGTGCCACATCTTTCCGATGAAGCAAAAAAAGCCGTTATGCAATTGTGCGGAGCGATATTCCGGTAGCTGTTCTGAGGCATTAGCTGTTGTTGTAATTAACGAAGAATGCGTACGCATCTGTTCAGGTGCGTACGCGTTTTTTCGTGCACAGGTACAGATGCATGGAGGAGCTTTGCAACGGTATATCAGGAACTGTTCTTGTGTTTCCTTGCGAAAGGGTCTAAAAGCACACGATTTTGATTGAAAAATCTAATGAAGCAATAGCACTGAATCGAAGAACGGGGATACACACGGAGGTTGGGACTACTCATCATTATTTACAAGTAATCGAGGTATTCAGTGCGACAGGCTTTCATTTCCTGCTGTCTTGCCATTTTTGGTTTTCTTCTGTGCATTCCTTATTCGGCAGAAGCTGCCGGATTTGCCATGTATGAATTCAGCGCCCGCGGTAACGCATTGGGCGGCGCTATGGTTGCGCGCGACGCCAGCCCTTCTTCCATCGCTTTTAACCCTGCTCTTATCACCCAGCTGGAAGGCACCCAGCTTGCCTTTGGTATGACCGTGGTTGATCCTCAGGCTTCCGTAGAAGTTAAAGGACACGGCGTAACCGACACCAAAGATAACTACTGGGCCATTCCTCATGCCTACGCCACGCGGCAGATCAATGACAATCTGTACGTGGGGGTCGGTATGTTCTCCCGCTTTGGTCTGGGTAATGAATACCCCAAAGACTGGTTTGGTAAGGACCAGCTTTACTACGTGGGCATCCAGTCCCTTTCTGTGAACCCTGTGATGGGTCTGAAACTTTCTGATCAGCTTTCTGTGGCTTTTGGTATTGAGGCCATGTGGTTTGATTATGAGCAGAAGAACATTGTGGATGCGGGTGGTTTCGGCCGTCTGGATGGTCGTGTGCATGGTGAAAGCGTGGGCTACGGCGTCAACCTTGGCGTACATTATCAGCCTGTAAAGTGGCTGGCGCTGGGCGCAAGCTGGCGGTCAGAAATTAAGCAAAACCTGAAAGGCAACGGGTATTTCAGCGGCACGGGGATGTTTGCCGGATACTCAGATACGGATGCCCGGGGCAGTGTGAACCTGCCTGATATGCTGTCTCTCGGTATCTGCTTTATGCCTACCGACAGGTTGAGCATTGAGGTGGGCGCGGTGCGCACCGGCTGGACAAGCTACGACAAGCTTGCCATTGACTTTAATAACCCTGCTGTAGCTTCGACCAACAAAATTACAGAATGGAAAGACGTATGGCGGTACAACATTGGTGTTGAATACGCCCTGAACGACATGTTTGATCTGCGTGCAGGCTATGTTTACGACAACTCTCCGCTGAACGAAAATTATCTGGATTACCTTGTGCCTGCTAATGACAGGCACCTTATCAGCGGTGGTGTGGGTATTCATCAGGGGCCGTGGACTCTGGACCTGAGTTATACGTATCTTATGATTAAAGAACGCACCGGAAACGTGAACACCAGAATAGGCGGCGACAACCGTGTCCGCTTCCATGACGGCAATGCGCATCTTGTCGGCATGACGCTGGGCTATAAGTTTTAGGCTGCCGGATAAAAACAGCCTGTACGCGGCGCGCGGGGAAACCTGTGTGCCGCTTTTATTTTCAGCGGGCAACAGGTAGGCAACAGGCAAGTATCTTTCATGCGGATTGTGGGGTGGTTACAGGTTGATTGGAGAGGTGGTAGCCGGGGGCTTCATCTGGAGGCATAGAAGCGATGTTTATGTATGTTCAAGTGATTATCGTATAAAATGAGAGCGGATGATAAAATCCAGTTCTCCGGAAGCACGCAATCTGCGCAGATGGAGGTCAAACTGTTTAAGAAAAGCTTTATTGAACGATTCGTCTCTGGCTGCAGTGGTGGCCAGAAATCCATATTCGGAACTTATCTTTGCACCGAACTGCAGAAGAGAAGCGTCTGCACCTATCTGTTGCAAATAGAAGACAATGGCTTTGCTGTCGTTGATGTAGCAATCCACACGACCGTGTAACACCTTTTTCAGGTTCACCAGACCGTTTCTGGCCTCTTCGTACTTCATGCCATGCAATCCGGGAACGGCGAAGCCGTAGTTTATCCCGTGCGAGAGATCTCGATAATCGTCGGGCCAGTTGTTTCTTGGTGAGTCGGCAAAGACGTCCTTTTTGCACACTACGGAATAGTCTTCCTTTAAGATGGGTTCCGAGTAGTGCGGCAACCAGGGCCTGCTGGCGGGTCTGAAATACGGGGGGAAGATGGCAAAAACTTCTTTTTGCTCTGCCAGAGCCAGAGCTCTTTTCCATGGCCTTACTATTATCTTTACGTCATACCCTTCCATGTTTTTCAGGATGCTGTTTAATATATCGACATAAATGCCTGCAGGCTTGCCGTTTTCAATATATGAGTATGGCGGGTAACCGTCATCACCGCAGATAATCAGCTCCTGCGCCCTGCTTTGTGCAGGAGACCATAGTACGCAGCAGAGACATGCCCAAATCAGGAACACAGAAGTGAGCGGCACGTACCGGTGCTGTGCCTGTGGCGGGTGACTGTGCATGAGGGGGAGTTACCTGATTATACTGTTATGAAAAACTAGAGTGAAAACAAGCTGCAACAACGGCGCACGCTGGCTGCCGGAGATGTTACCGGAAAGGCAAGCGGATGCAGAAGCCGATAGTTAATGTGCACAATGCTGTTCAAGGCGAGCCTGTGACTTCAGAGTTCCCACTGGAGTTCAGACATGAGATTGTCCGTTATTGCAGGTTCTTGCCATTATAACGGGCGGAATGATTATGAATATGCGTGTAATGTTTGAATATGCGGGCAAACAAATACACCCCGATGTTATGGCATCGGGGTGTGTTTGTGAGGCGGCACATCATACCGGCGGAGATGTTGAGGATACGGGAAAAACCGGTATGCGGGCCTAGCTATGTAATGGCGCGTAAGCGCCTTGGGTTGTGAATCTTCGCTAATCAGCCGGCTAAGCCGAAAGTGACAGAGCGTGGTTTGCCAGTGAAATCGCTATGCCCCACATGGTCAGACAGACAAAGCCGTCCAGCATGCGCCATGTGTGCGGGCGTTTAAACAGTGGCGCCAGCAGGCGTGCACCGAATGCCAGCGAAAAGAACCAGACAAACGATGCGCTTAGTGCTCCGGCGCCGAAAATAAACCGCTCACTTTCCGGATACTGCCCGCTGATGCCGCCCAGCAGAACGACTGTGTCAAGCCAGGCATGAGGGTTGAGCAGCGAAACGGCTATGGTGGTTGCTGCCACCACTCGCAGGCTGTCAGAGCCGCGCTTGTCGGCCTCCAGCGTGCCGCCCTTTATTGCAGAGCGAAACGCCCCGAGACCATATCAGCTTAAAAAGGCCACACCGGCCCATGCAGTTGCCGCAGTCAGAGCATTATTAGATGAAACAAAAGCTCCTACGCCGGAAAGTCCCAGCGAGATGAGCAACACATCACACAGCGAACACAGCAGGGCTACAGCCAGAACATGCTTGCCGCGGATTCCCTGCGACAGGATAAAGGCGTTCTGGGCGCCGATGGCTATAATTAGGCCGGCGCAGATGCCGAACCCCTGAAAGAACACGAGAGGATCCATATCTGATTTCCTTTTGTGCTCTGCTGCGAAAAGGGAAATAGCCCGTAGCTGGAAAGAAGTGAAATTACTATTTTATATGCTACATAAGTTTTGCTAATGTTCGTCATGCTTGAATACAGATTGATAGAAGCGCTGGCGATGGTTGCTCGTGAAGGCGGGTTTGAGAAAGCAGCCAGAGTGCTGCACGTAACACAGTCTGCGGTGTCGCAACGCATCCGCCAACTGGAAACAGCCGCCGGAACGGCGCTGGTCACACGGGCGGCACCTGTGCGTCCTACAGAAGCAGGGCGCAGATTACTGCGTCATTACCATCAGGTTGCCATGCTGGAGGCTGACCTTGAGCGGGATATGGCTGCGCGCTTCAGTGCGGAGCTCTCCGCAGAGGGGAGCAGCGCCCCGCGACGCCCTGCATACAGGCAGCTGAGCGTTGCCGTAAATGCAGACAGTCTTGCGACGTGGTTTCTGGGTGCGGTTGATGCTGTGGCAGGGCAGGAACACTTGCTGCTGGACGTACTGGTGGATGATCAGGACAGAACGCACGACCTGCTGCGTAACGGTGAAGTGGTAGGCTGTGTCAGCACACGGTCTGCACCGTTTCACGGGTGTAGCGTGCAGTATCTGGGCTGTATGGAATATCTGGTGTGTGCCGCGCCGGATTTTACATCCGAACATGCCCTGATGGATGACGGGAGGCCTGCCTCTGCAACCGCGCTGCTGGAGGCTCCTGCCGTATTATACAACCGTGTGGACGGAGTGCACGACACCATGTTGCAACAGCTCTATGGAGTCGCGCCGGAAGCTCCGTACCCGCGCCATTATGTGCCATCGTCAGAGGCTTTTGTGAACATGGTTGCAGCAGGGTTCGGCTGGGGATGCATTCCGCATCTGCAGGCTGACCCACTTATAGAATCCGGCGAACTGGTAAATCTGGCAGAAGGCTGGGCATTGCCTGTAGCGCTTTACTGGCACTGGTGGGATTTGGGTACAGAGCTTTTCAAGCGCATGGCCAGCGTTTTAACTGACCATGCGGCAATGGTGCTGCGGTAAGCTGCGGAAACCCGTTGAACATGACTGAGGCGTGCAGTTTCTGGCGAAGGACTTTGCTGAAAAGTCTGTCGGGTACGGCGCGGGTCAGCATGATGAAACTACCCGTAAAATGGCTGCTTTCGTACTGAGGCTTGCCGTACTGAGAAGCTTTTTGTTGCTCAGAGTTTATTCGGTTACAGCAGGCTGCTACGACAGTGTCGGACGGTTCGGGCTACTGTTTGGATAAATCCAGTTTTGCACCGGCCTCGGTGAACAGCTTTGACGTGCAGACCGGTTGCCAGTCTGTCATGCAGTCCAGCAGGCTGACGGGTGACTCTTCTACCAGCAGAATGGAGCGGTGTTCATCTTTCAGAAAGCGTTCCTGTGCCATGTGGCGGGTAAAAGCCACAAGGCCGTCAAAGTAGCCGCTTATGTTCAAAAGACCTACCGGTCGTTTGTGAAAGCCCAACTGTGCCCAGGTGAACATTTCAAAAATTTCTTCCATGGTGCCTATGCCGCCTGGCAGCGCGATGAAGGCATCTGACAGTTCAAACATCATCTGCTTACGCTGATGCATGGTATCCACAACATGACGCTCCGTCAGGCCGGTATGCCCTACACGGTTTGCAAAGGCTGAAGGTATAACCCCTACAGCCTCGCCGCCGTTTTCCAGCGCCCCGTCAGCAACTGCACCCATCAGGCCTGTTGCCGAGCCGCCATATATCAACCGTAACCCTTTGGCGGCCAAAGTTCTGCCCAGTTCATGGGCTGCCTGCATGTATTCAGGCCGCAGGCCGGGGTTGGCACCGCAATATACACATACGCTTCTAATTGTCATGAGATTCTCCTGCGGAGCTGTTATGCCCGCCACAGGCTGTGCTAGCGGCACAGGGCGGTTGCGTCAAGCAATGTGCCTTGCAGGGGGCGGCAGCGCAAAAAGAACTTTTGATAATGAGAAGGGATATAAAATTCTTGTCCTTGACTCATGATGAAGAATGAATATAGTTGCGCTACGCAACTAATTGTGTGTATCCTGAACGCACATACAAAAAAGGTAGCAATTTATGAAAGTTACAGAAGAAGATTGCCGGTGTGCAGCAAAAGCCGGATGTGATGCGCCTTTGGAAGTGATAACTCCGAGACGGATAAGAAAAGTTTCGCGGAAGTTGGCACGCGAATGGAAAATGTTGTCCAACTGCGCGGAGCCGCATGGGCTGACCATTTCCGAGGCGCATGCATTGATAGAACTGGAAGAACGAGGGCCGCTGGCTGTGCAGGCTATGGCAGACCTGTTGCTTGTAGATAAATCAAATGCCAGCAGGGCGCTTCAGTCGCTGGCAGGGCAAGGCTTTGTGCAGTTTGAACAAAGCAGCACAGATGGTCGGGCCAAGCTTGCCGTGCTGACTGATGCAGGCCATAAGCGCGTCGGCCAGTTGCATGATCATATCGACGCGCAGGTTACGGGCGGGCTTACGTTGCTGGCGGCGCATGAGCAGCAAAAAGTTCTGGATGGCCTTGCAACCTACGCCAGAGCGCTACGTTACAGCAGACTGCAGGAAGGATTCTCCCTGCGTCCGGCAACGCCTCAGGATAACGAAGCAATTGCAGAGATTATCCGCAGTGTCTCGGAAGAGTACGGTCTGACAGCAGAAGCTGGATATGCCGTTGGTGATGCCTCTGTGGATAACATGTATGCGGCGTATGATTGTAACGGTGCGCAATACTGGGTTGTGGAGCATAAGGGCCGCGTTGTAGGTGGCGGCGGCATTGCCCCGCTGGCAGGAGGCGGGGGTACCGTGGGCGAGTTGCAGAAGATGTATTTTATGCCGGAATGTCGTGGCAGAGGGCTGGGCAGACGGCTGGTGCTGGGGGCCATGGAGTACGCACGCAGCTACGGCTATACCACCTGCTATCTGGAAACAACAGGCGTTCTGAAGGAAGCGATTGCCCTGTACGAAAAGCTTGGTTTTATACGCCTTGAAAAGCCGTTGGGTTCTAACGGACACTGCGTGTGCGAAGCCCGTTATGTGTATCCGTTGACAGATGCGGCGTTGCATGTAGCGCCTCCGGACGCTTCGGAAGATTTACCGCAGCAGGCTCCGGTGGCAGGAACAGGATGCTGCTGTTCGTAACTTGCAGGAGAAGGAAGCGACAATGCAGATGAGCTTTTGTCCGAGATTACCTGCTCTTGAAGATGCCCCTGCGTTGTTTCTGTTGTGCCCTGCCTTTAGATGAAGCTGTTTTCGCGAATGAAAACCCCCTGCACGGATGTTGTGCAGGGGGTTTTTGCATACAGCTTATCGTGCAGCGTAAAGGAACTGCTTTTACCACACTATTCGCGCCAGCGTTTGCCGATGGTTCTTATAAGTCGTGCGGATGCGTCCGGTCCCCATGACCCTGCGGGGTAATGGAGCAGCGGCGAAGCTTCAGGCGTATCACGCCACGTTTCCAGTATGGGAGTAATCAGTTGCCATGCGGCTTCCACGCCTTCGCGGCTCCAGAACAGCGTTCTGTCGCCCAGCATACAGTCAAGCAGCAGGCGCTCGTAAGCATCGGGCGGATTGATGCCGAAAATTTCATGGTACTTGAATGCAAGTGTCATGGTGGACATGCACGACTTCGGTCCGGGTTGCTTGGCCTGAATATGCAGATCAATGCCTTCCTCCGGCTGAATTTTAAGTATCAGTACGTTGGCGGGCATCTCTGCCTTGGAGTGCATACCGAACATGGAGTGCGGAACACGGCGGAAGGTGACGGCAATTTCGCTTACCTTGCGGGGCATCCGCTTGCCGCTGCGCAGAAAAAACGGCACGCCCTGCCACCGCCAGTTGTCAATGAACAGCTTTGCCGCAACATACGTTTCCGTGCTGCTGCGGGGGGCAATGCCCGGCTCGTCGAGATACGCCTTAAGCGGACTGCCGTCGGCTTTTATGCCTGCCCCGTACTGGGCGCGGACAACGGACGAGCATATCTCATCCTTTGACCACGGCCTGATGGAATGCAGCAGTTTTACCCGCTCGTCGCGTACCCGTTCAGAATCAAAGCTGGTGGGCGGCTCCATGGCTACAAGGGCAAGCATCTGCATCATATGGTTCTGGAACATGTCGCGCAGGCAACCGGCGTTGTCATAGTATGCACTGCGATGCTCCACCCCCAGCGATTCCGCTACGGTAATCTGAACGTGGTCAATGTAGCTGCGGTTCCATAGTGGCTCAAAGATGGCGTTGGCAAAGCGGAACATTAAAATGGACTGGACAGTCTCCTTGCCAAGGTAATGGTCCATCCGGAAAATCTGTTCCTGACGCAGCATGGAGCACAGAGTGTCGTCCAGCTTCAGCGCGGACGCAAGGTCGTGCCCGAAGGGTTTTTCAAACACAACGCGACGCCAGGGGTGGCCGTCGTCGCCCTCCTTGGTCAATCCCGCATTATACAGATGGCGCACCGTAACAGCGTGCAACTGCGGAGGCAGCGCAAGGTAGAACAGCAGGTTGTCCGCCGCGTGATAGTCAAGCGCGCATTCCGAGGAGCAGAGCGCAAGGTCGGCATACGCTTCGGGGTCGTCATATTCGCCATGTGTATAGCGACATAAAGCCAGAAATTCGTCCAGCTCTTCCACCCCTTCAGGGTGGGCGGAAAGGATACAGTCGCGCACGCGGGTGCGGAATTCTTCATCGGTCATAGGGGTGCGGGCAAAGCCCAGCACAAAAAAACGTTCCGGCAGCAAGTTGCGGCGGTAAAGGCCGAACAGGGCAGGCAGCAGCTTGCGCGCAACCAGATCGCCTGATGCGCCGAAGATGACAATGCCGCACGGCTCCGGCGGTGTCTCTTCGCACATGGCTTTACCGATAGTTACATGGGTGTCCGCCGAAGTCATTTGCGGCCCTCCGAACCGTCTCCGGCAGCTTTTATAGCGTGTCCGCCGAACTCGTTGCGCAGGGCCGCCAGTACCTTGTTGGAAAAAAGATCATCCTGACGCGATTCGAACCGTCGGAACAGGGCCTGTGCCAGCACAGGTACGGGAACGGCATGATGAACGGAATCGAGCACCGTCCAGCGGCCTTCGCCGGAATCTTCCACGTAGCCTTTTAATGAAGAAAGATCCGCGTCTTTCTGCAGCGCGGAATCAAGGAGCTCCAGAAGCCAGGAGCGTACAACGCTGCCCCTGTTCCACAAGGCGGCAATGGCCTGCAGGTCAAGATTTTCAAAGGGCCCGTTGCGCATCAGGTCAAAGCCTTCGCCGTAGGCTTCCATCATTGCGTATTCAATGCCGTTGTGCACCATTTTAACAAAATGTCCTGTTCCCACAGGGCCGCAGTGAAGCCACCCGTCAGGCGGAGCAAGCGTGTCCAGAGCAGGGGCAACCCGTGCCACATCTTCGGCGTTGCCGCCCACCATGGTACAGTAGCCCTTTTCAAGCCCCCAGATGCCGCCGGATACACCGGCGTCCATATAATGAATCCCGTGTTGCGCCAGCATTTCCGCCTTGGGCGCATCGTCCCGCCAGTAGGCGTTGGCACCGTCTATAATCAGGTCGCCACGATCAAGATGCGGCAGCACTTCTGCAATACGTTCCGTGGTGGCATCTCCGGCGGGCAGCATGAACCATAGCGCCCGCGGGGTACTCATATGCGTTGCAAGGTCGGCAAGGTCGGTAAAACCTGTGGCACCTTCGGCTTGCATCTGCTCGACTTTGTCTTTGCTACGGTTCCACACCACAACATCGTGGCCTCCGTTTAGCAGGCGTCGGGCCATATTCATGCCCATTCTGCCCAGCCCGATGATTGCAATCTGCATGATATTTCTCCGGAGAGGTAAAAAAGTACATGGCAAAAGGAAAGCGGCGGCAACTACGCGTGATGCATGCCCGTTCACCGCAGAGGATAGCTTTTAACATACCGTATGAAAATACTTCCGGCAATGCACCCGGCGAATTGCTGCTTTCATGCCTGCCCGAAGATTGGTATGTAGCTGGGTATGCCGATTGCTGTTTTATCAGATATTCATGCCAACCTTGCGGCCTTTGAAGCTGTTTTGAAGGACATCGACGCTCATGACGCGGCGGAGATTATTTCTCTGGGCGACAATGTGGGCTACGGGCCGCAGCCGGATGAAGTTGTGCAACTGTGCCGCGCGCGCAGAGTTATTTCCGTGGCAGGTAACCACGAGGTGGGCGTGGTGTTGCAGCATGAACGGTCGCGGTTCAATTCGCAGTCGCGTGAAGCACTTATGCGTACCGTCGAATTATTGTCGCCGGAGTCCATCGAGTGGATGTCGCTTTTGCCGTACGGACTCACCCGTCACGGGTGCAGATTTGTGCACGGCATGCCTCCGTCTTCAGTGCACAAATATCTTTTTTCCGTGAATGGTGGAGAGTTAAAGGGCGCATTTCAGGCGTTTCTGGGACCGCTTTGCTTTGTGGGACACACGCACGAGCTGGAACTTGTGCAACTCAAAGACGGGACATTGACTCGCAGGCCGCTGGTGGAAGGTGACAATGTGTTGGATATGACCACCCGTTATATTGTTAATGTGGGTAGTGTCGGCCAGCCCCGTGACGGTGATAACCGTGCGAAATATGCCCTGTGGTATCCGGATGAAGGGCGTGTGGTTATTCGTTTTATTCCCTACGATATAGAGCGGACAGTGGCATTGTTTCCTGAACGGGGAATGCCGCTGCGCTATGCAGACCGATTAAAATAATGCCGGAGTGCTGCACATAACAGCATTGCATGGTATACTATATGCAATGTTTGTTGTGTGGCGGGGTGCGGGCACTGCCATTGCTGCAAGTGCGCGCATTCGGGTGCTGCTGCCCTGAGAGTAAGGAGCGAACAGGATGTTTATAGGAAAGTACGAAGTCTGCGGGTTGCTGGGCAGAGGCGGTATGGGAGCCGTTTATAAAGTGCGCCAGCCTGTGACAGGCCGTATGGCAGCCCTCAAACTGTTGCGCCCCACGGAGATTCTGGAAGATCTGGTGGGTATGCGGGAACTGACGCGTCGCTTTGAAGAAGAAGCCCGCATTATGGGCAGGCTGGACCACCCCAATGTGGCGGCGATTCTGGATTTTGACCGCGATGCGCAGGACAGGCCGTATTTTCTTATGGAGTATTACTGTCTTAATCTCGGTATGCTTATCGGTGAAAGCTACCGTGTTGAAGCCCCGACGCGTCGTCTGCCGCTGGAGCGTGCGGTGCGTTATACCCGCCAGACTCTGGAAGCATTGCGCCGGATGCATTATGCGGGTGTCATCCATCGCGATGTAAAGCCGTTCAACATTATGGTTACGGGCGAAGACGACGTTAAGCTTATTGATTTCGGGCTGTCGCGGCTGCGCGGGGAAACGGACTATGAACAGCGCGAACGGCTGCATAAGAGCGTTAAAGTAGGTTCACCTTACTATGCGCCTCCGGAGCAGGAAAAAGACCCTGAAAGCGTGGATGCCAGCGCCGACATATATCCCGTGGGTGTGATGCTGTACCGCATGCTTACGGGCATTCTGCCCAATGATGAAGAGCGCCTGCAGGACGGGCGCATTCCCCGTGCCAGTGAGTATAGCGACGATCTGGATGCAGAATGGGACGAATTTTTTGACAGGGCCATGGCGCATGACCCGCGGGAGCGTTTTGCCTGTGCCGCGGCCATGAGTGACAGACTGGATGTGTTGGAGCGCCGCTGGCGCGCCCGTGTGGACAACACCTGCACCATGGTGGAAGGGGGCCTGCCGCACAGACAGTGTCCGCCTGTAAACACGGACGTGCGCACCATTCCCATCAAGGCAGGCCTGCGCGAAGCGCGTGAAGCATTCGGGCTGGATGACCTGTGGCGCCCGCTGTGCCCTGCGGAAGAGACTTTTGAAGATCAGGGCGACGGAACCGTGTTCGATAGTGCAACAGATTTAATGTGGCAGCTGGGCGGCAGCGATTATCCTTTGACATGGGAAGAGGCCGCCGAGTATGTGCACGCGCTGAACGCATCACGGTTTTGCGGGTATGGCGACTGGCGCCTGCCCACCGTGGCCGAACTGATGACGCAACTTTCAGAGCCGCCCATGCTGGGCGACTACTGTGTGCCTCCGGTGTTCGATGCGCGTTTTGACGCGTTGTGGAGCGCCGATACCAAGTCGCATGTTGCGGCGTGGTATGTGTCGGCAGCAATGGGGTATGTGGGCTGGCAGGATTTTACCTGCCGGTTTTCCGTCCGTGCGGTGCGGACACACTCCGGAGAGTAAACATATGATTGATACAAGTTGCGACCGTTGCGGGACATGCTGCCGGAAAGGCGGCCCCGCCCTGCATTTGCAGGATTTGTCTCTCATCCAAAGCGGCGCCTTGCGGTACGCCGATCTGGTAACTCTGCGGCGGGGCGAGCTTGCGTATGACGAGGCCCGTGGCGAAGTTATACCGCTGCAGCAGGAGCTGATAAAGCTTCGCGGGGCGCTGCGGGGGTCCTGGACCTGCATGTTTTTTATGCCGGCTGAGCTGGGCTGCAGAATTTACAACAGCAGGCTGCAAGAATGCCGCGCATTGTCGTGCAAAGACACCTCCGGTATTCTGGCCATGTACGAAAAAGATCGCCTGACACGGGTAGATGTGCTGCGGGATAAGCCTGACCTGCTGGCGCTTGTTGCCGCGCATGAAGAAAGCTGTCCGTATGATTCTTTGCCGGAACTTGGCCCGAAAATGCGTGGCAACAAGGATGCGGCGGAGAAAATGCTTGAGATGGTGCAGCTGGATCTTTCTTTCCGTCAGGTCGTGCGGGAACGGGCAAATATACCGGAAGCGGATATGGATTTTCTGTTCGGGAGGCCGCTGGCAGAGACCATTAACCGTATGTACGGCTTAAAAGTGGTACGCGGCAACGAAGGACTTGAACTAGCACCTGTACGCAAGGCCGTATGAGGCCGGAAACAGCAATGATTACAGACAGCCCGGAGGCATAATCCCCGGGCTGTTTTTTTTACACAAAAGACGGTACACAGCCAGTGCGGCAGGCGCAAATGGCGCGTGCCGATTAACAACGACAAGACGCATATTCTGCAACGTACCGAGGAGAATCGTATGTATATAGTCACGGGTGGCGCGGGTTTTATAGGCAGTGCCATGGTGTGGAAGCTCAACCGCATGGGCATAGACAACATTCTGGTGGTGGATAACCTTGCCAGCACAGAGAAATGGAAGAACCTCGTCAATCTGCGCTACACGGACTACATGCACCGCGATGCGTTTCTTGATCTTGTGCTGGATGACTGCGTACCGTGGAATGTGAAAGGCATTATCCACATGGGGGCATGCTCTTCCACCACCGAGCGCGATGCGGACTTTCTGATGGAGAATAACTACCGCTATACCCGCGTGCTGTGTGACTATGCGTTGCAGCAGAAGGCCCGCTTCATCAATGCCAGCTCTGCGGCAACGTACGGCGACGGTTCATTCGGGTTTGAAGATTCGCTCGAAACCATGCACAAGCTTAAGCCGCTTAATATGTACGGCTATTCAAAGCAGCTTTTTGACCTGCGCGCCCACGCCGAAGGCAAGCTGGACAGCATCGCCAGCCTGAAGTTTTTCAACGTGTACGGCCCCAACGAGTACCACAAGGACGACATGCGTTCCGTTGTGTGCAAGTCGTTTACCCAGATAGGCGACGAAGGTATGATGCGCCTGTTCAAATCGTACCATCCAGACTACCCCGACGGCGGTCAGAAGCGCGACTTTGTGTACGTGAAAGACTGCGTGGACGTAATGTGGTGGCTGCTTGAGAACCCTTCTGCAAACGGTCTGTTCAACATCGGTACCGGTAACGCCCGTACATGGAACGACCTTGCACGGTCTGTATTCAGCGCCATGAACGTGCCGGAAAAAATTGAATACATCGAAATGCCCGAACATCTGCGTGGCAAATATCAGTACTTTACACAGGCTCCCATGCAGCGCCTGAAAGATGCCGGTTGCCCTGTGACCTTCCGCTCGCTGGAAGATGGCGTAAAAGACTACGTGCAGAACTACCTTGCCAAGGATGACCCGTACCTGAATCCTGCCGAAGGGTAGGTTCATAAGCGGGAAGCCCACTCGCGAGAAGCAGGCGCGGATTTTTACGGCAATACCTGATGCATCCGGCAAAAGCTGGCATTGCCATATGGGCTGCGGATGTGGTCAGGCTGCGCCATACGCGTGGCTGTTCGTTAGAATGTATGTCCGTATGTATGTTTTTGCTATCTATAACGTATCGACACGCCGTGGATTTTTTTGCGGCGTGTTTTTTTGTAGGCATGCAAAATGAGAGCAGAGCGGAGCGACAGGCAGCTGAAGTGCAGCGATAGCTGCAACAAAGACGGGTAGAAAAGCAGAGCAGCGCAAAACCATGTGTCTGTAAGGTGCGGATTAGGAGCTTTGTTAGAAGAAGGATACTTCTGTAAAGAAGAATCTTTTCATACCCCTTGATGAGCAGAGCCGCTATGAAGAAAGTCATTACGCCAGCTTGCGTATTTAAATGTGCATCGTCCGGGCTGGCGTAAATTAAGGTTGCAAGCTTAATTTGTCGTCAGCTTGCAGTGTTTAAAATTCATTTGCATACCTTTTCGGAATAATTCAAGAAGAAGTGAAGATGGGGCTGCGTGGACTTACGACGGCAGCGACAGGGTGAGCGTGAAGCTGCCTTCCTGTTGCGTGACGGAAAGCAGGCCACCGACTGTTTTGACAAGCCGGTAGCTGACGGAAAGATTGCCCTGCGGGCCGGAGTCATCAAACGGCAGCAGCAGGTAGTCCTGACTGGGCATGGCAGCGGCAGTGCGGGCGGGGGATACTATGGTGACTTCCTGCGTACCGGCGCCAAGCCGTGTGGCAATGTGCATGGTTTCGCCGTCCGGCATGGCACTCAGCATGTTGGAAAGCAGGTTCATGAAAACCTGCGACAGAATATCCGGGTCTGACTGGATTTCCGGCATAGCAGGGTGCAGGTCCTGAGCGATGGTGATTTTGCGCCGTGCGGCCTGACTGTCCAACCTGTCTGCGGCAAAGCTGACAGAGTTGTTCACACTGGTCGGCTTTGTGGAAACAGTTACCGGCTTGGTGTATTCCTTCAGCTTGTCCAGCATGGCTTCCATGCGTTTTGCTTCTTCCAGTATGATTTCTGCCTCGGGCGAGTCGGGCATTTTTTTATGCAGCCTGCGGGCAAAGCCCCCAAGAGCAAACAGCGGATTACGGAATTCGTGGGCAATCTCATCTGCCATGGCGCCCAATGTGTTCAGTTTTTCGCTCTGCACCAGCACTTTATCCAGAAAATCGCGGTCGGTTATATCCAGCAGTACGCCTTCTATTCTGCCCGATGCATGTTCCGTAGGGGGCGTGATGGCGGTTGAACGTGCCTGCAGGCGCACCATGTACCCGTGGCGGTGGCGGAATGAAAATTCGCAGCTCACATCGTCGCCGGTTTTCAACGCGCCGGAAAAAGCATTACGCACCGCGGCTGCATCGGGCGGGTTGATGTTGTCCACAAACCATTCGCCGGACGTTAACGCTTCTGCCACACTCCAGCCCAGTACGCGCGGGCAGGCACTGCTCAGCCATGTGACCTCAAGGTTGCTGTTCATGGCAAATACGGTAACAGGCAGGTTCTGGATAAACTGGAAATAGCGGGTTTCGGCCGCATCTACCCGTTCACGCAGGGCTTTGCGCTCCAGACAATTGACGACTGTTTTTTCCAGCATTTCCAGATTCGGGATGGGCTTTGAAATAAAGTCCCATGCGCCGCTTTTAAAGGAATCAATGGCTGCGTCAATTTCTGCCCTGCCGGAAACAATGATCACAGGCGTGTCCGGCCGTTCCTGCACCATGAGTTGCAGCAGCGTTTCGCCGCGCATGGCGGGAATGCCCAGATCAAGGAGCACCAGATCGGGGTTGTGCTCGCGGAATATGGCCAGCCCTTCTTGACCGTCTGCAGCCTGCAATACAGTCAGGCCGGAGTCTTCCAGCCATGCCGCAATGGTTTCGCGGATGACGGCGTCATCTTCTACGGTCAGGATAGTGGCAGAGTGTTGATGATCCGTCACGGTTTGATTTCCTGTGGATGTCAGGCGGCAAGCTTGCAGCTTGCCACGTAGAATACTTTTGATACTGTCTTCCATTCTACGATGGAGCGGACAACGCGTCCAGCACAGAGCAAAAAAAGCTGCGCGCGGAAATAAAAAAAAGACCGGAGCGTATTCCGGTCTCAGTAGTTTTTTATTGTTGCAGCGGGTTAGCCTGTCCGTTTGAAAAGGCGTTCCAGCTCGGCAGGATTAAACCGCAGAACCGCAGGTCTGCCGTGCGGGCAAAACTCTCTGTCCGGCACTTCCAGCCACTGGGCAATAAGTCCTGCAGCTTCATCGGGCGTAAGCCGTTGCCCTGCCTTAATGGCAGATTTGCATGACATCATAACCCACATATTCGGTAACTTGCCGTTTCTGTCAGAAAGAACCTCCCGCAGAAACTCTTTCGCTTCGTTCTGGTCCAGTGTGGCTGGAATACCGCGGATGCGCAGTGATGCGCCTGCGGTTTCAAGGCTGAATCCCATTGCAGCCAGATCTTCCCATACTTGTACCAGCCGTTCCGTTTCCGCGGTGTGCAAGGGCATATCAAAAGGCAATGCGAGCAACTGGGTCTGCCCGCGCGTGGCATCGCGGCGGATGCGTTCGTACAATACACGCTCGTGCACGGCGTGCTGGTCCAGCAACAGCAGGGTGCCCTGCCCGCGCAGGACAATCAGGTAGGTGTCTGCTACCTGCCCGAGATACGTATATTCACCGGTGGTTACTGTGCCGCCGCTTGCATACTGGTCAGAAAGGTGCGCGGGGGGCTGCCCGTTGGCGGACGATACATCAGTTCCGGTCGGGGGCGCATCAGCAAGCGGTTGCGGTTCGTGGTCAGCCATGTGCCCTTGAGCGGAATATCCTTCGCCGTATGATGTATGCATCTGTTCCGATACATTGCCATTGGCATTGCCGATCCCGCCATGTGCGGGGCCGCGCGGAGTAAACGCAATGGCTGCGTCGGCATCTGCGGGGGCGGCGTGTGTGTCATCCGCGTTGTTAAAGCCAACGTCGGTGCCAAAGCCAATGCCGTTGCCGGTATGTCGGGCGGCATTATTTGTACCGTGGTGGTCTGTGGTGTCGGATGGCGAGGCACCGGCAGCATCAGATTGCTGCCAGTCCTGCTTATGTGCCGCCTCCGGCCGCTGGACGATTTGAACATCGTCATGGTGCGCATCTTCTATCTGGCGGCGTACAATGGGGGCTGCGTCGGCTTCTCCCCAGAATCCCAGCGGCCGTGCAGACGGCCCTTGCGGTCTGGGGGCGGAAAGAACCTGTGCAGACGATGCCTGCGAGGGCTGCGTCCCGAACGGGTCGGCAAGCACTTCTTCATGCCCGTCATATTCACCAGTTGCGCTCAGCTGCTGCAAGGCTGCTTCCACGGCGCGGCGCACGGCGCTGAAAACGTGACGTTCTTCGCGAAAGCGTACTTCGCTTTTGGCGGGGTGCACGTTCACGTCAACCATTTCTGGTGCAAGGTCAATGAACAGCAATACCTGCGGGTATTCACGGCCCAGCATTCTGCCGGAATACGCATCGCGCACGGCACGAATGAGCAGCTTATCGGAAACTGCCCTGCCGTTGACATAGAAAAACAAGCGGTCAGAACGCGGTTGGGCTTGCTTTGGGTCACCGCAAAGTCCCTGTATGCGTACGTCGGGTATTGTTCCGTCCGAGGCCTTGCTGCAAAAACGCGGTACCTCAACCATTGCCTCGGTCACGGCAGGGGGCCACAGTACGGCCAGCCTGTCACGCCATGTCTGGTCGGGCGGAAAGCGATATACTTCGCGGCCTCCGCTGGAAAGCGAGAACCCAGCATCGGGACGAGCCAGCGCAAGACGGCAGAACAGTTCCTGACAACGTTTGCTCTCTGTAGCGGTGGTTTTTAAAAATTTAAGCCGTGCAGGAACGTTCAGGAACAGGTCGCGTACTTCTACCAGAGTGCCGCGTGCAAGGGCGGCAGGGCCTTTGGCCTGCACTATACCGTGTCGGACATGAATAAAGCTGGCATCGCCACTGTTGCCTTCTGCATCGGGTGCGGGGGCGGATGTCATGCGAAAGTCGGAAACCGATGCTATACTGGGCAGTGCCTCACCGCGAAAGCCGAAGCTGGCAATGCGCATCAGTTCTTCAAAGCTGGTCACTTTGCTGGTGGCGTGTCTGGTAACAGCCAGTTCCAGCTCATCTGCGCTGACGCCGGCTCCATCGTCGCGAACGGTAATCAGGCTGCGGCCGCCGTCTTCAATGGCGACCTCGACCATGCGGGCACCTGCGTCCAGACTGTTTTCAACCAGTTCTTTCACCACGCTGGAGGGGCGTTCGACCACTTCGCCTGCGGCAATCTGGTTGCGCAGGGCATCGGGAAGAACTTGTATGCGTTTGCGCACGGGGCGCGATTGTACTTCTTGCGTCATCACTATGAGTCCTTATAGTCTCGTGCAATGGCCATGTAGCCATAAACAGCCGTGCGGGTAAAGCGTTGTAAGGTGTGTTACATGCAACCTGCCCGGTACGACAGCAGTACCGCCAAAAAAGGGTACACCTATCTCATGAACACAATTCTTTCATTTGAGCAAATGACATTTCTCTGGCCCGGAGGCACAGGGCTGCACAATGTTTCATTGCAGATCGCGCAGGGCGATTTTGTACTGATTACCGGAGCATCCGGTGCGGGCAAGTCTACCCTGCTGCGCCTTGCTGCACGGCTGGAAGAACCTTCGGGAGGCAATGTTTTTCTGCAAGGGCTACCGCTGGGGCAGATGGAGATTCATCAGCTACGCCGCACGGTGGGCTTTATCCAGCAGACTCCTGTGGTGGTGGAAGGTTCCGTTCGGGATAATCTGTTGCTGGCCTACAGATTCAAGGCAAACGAAGGCCTGCAGGTACCCGACGATGATACCTTGCGGGGCTGGCTAGATCGTTTTCTGTTGTCATCCGTAAAGTTGGACTGTGCCGCTTTCGCCTTGAGTGTAGGACAAAAGCAGCGGCTGTGTATTATCCGCTCCATGCTTTGCGGCCCGCGGGTGTTGTTGCTGGACGAACCCACCAGCGCGCTTGATGCTGAAAGCCGCAAGGTTGTGGAACAGCAGATGGAAGTTTTGAACAGTGAAGGCGTAACTTTGCTGCTGGTAAGCCATTCAGGGTATGTACCGGCTACGCGGTCTTACCGCCGGATAGAAGTATGTACCGGCACAGTGCGGGAGGTGCAGGCAGATGAAGCGCTGCACTGTACGCAGTTCTGTCCGAATGCTGCCGATGTTGCCGGAGTTTCAGGTACAGGCGGTTCGGGCGGGGCTGTCTGTAGCGACCTGACTGCGCCGGAGAAGAAGGAAGGAGACGCTCGATGACCGCGAACTATATTGCCATAGAATGGTGGCAGCTGCTGTTTGCATTGGGCTTTGTAGTGCTTTCCGGCGCGGTATCACTGTGGTACAAGCTGCGTCTTGAACGCGATCTTATGATGGGCACCGTTCGTACCTTTGTGCAGCTTATGGCCATGGGATATGTTTTACAGCTGCTTTTCGGGTTGCAGAATGCGGCAGCGGTATTAGGTATATATCTGGTCATGACGTGGTTTGCTTCGCGCATTATCCGCGACAGGGTGGGCGAGCGCGGGGTTTCGTACTTTGGTCCGGCCTTTATTTCTGCGGCATTCAGCTTTATGCTGATAACCATGCTGGTCACGGCTGTGGTTGTGCAGACCGACCCGTGGTGGGACCCGCGGTACTTCATTCCCATCGGCGGAATGGTGGCGGGCAATTCCATGAATGCTCTTTCTATTTCACTGGAACGTCTTTTTACAGAGCTGCGGCTGCGTCGCAGTGAAGTTGAGATGCGCTTGTGCCTCGGGGCTGATTACGAAGAAGCCAGTCGGGGAATTTTCAGAGATGCTTTGAAAGCGGGCATGGTGCCTTCCATCAACTCCATGATGGGTGTGGGCATTGTTTCGCTGCCCGGCATGATGACAGGCCAGATTCTGGCCGGTGCTGATCCTGTCGAGGCTGTCCGCTATCAGATAGTTGTTATGTTGATGATTGTAGCCGCCACTGCGTTGAGCAGTTTTCTGGTGCTGCGTCTGGTCAGACGACGTTGCTTCGGCAGCGGGCACAACCTGCTTATACGCGAAGAGTAGAAAAGAAATATAAATGCGGCAGAGTACAGGGGGGATTTGTTGTGAGCTTTGATACCGAAGTGTTGTTCCGGCGAGGACCGCTGTCGGCGCGAGTTGTGCGGGGCAAAGGTTTTGACCCTGAACTGTTGTTTGTGGAATGCAGCTCTTGTGGCAGTCCTATTTTTTGGGAAAAAGGCAGAACTACCTCTATTCTGGAAGAGTCGGGCATAGCCGTGCAGGACCTTGATGAACGCTGCATGATTATGTCGCAGGGCTGCCCGCGATGCACTCCGCGGGAAAGAGAGTTTGAACTGCGCGTGGTGCGTCTTGCGCCGGAAGGCGAAAAAAGCCTGCCGGAGATTTCCGGCAATGCCTGATGCTTATCATGTTGTTGAGATAACAAAAGGGCCGTGATCATATGATCACGGCCCTTGGCTTTTTATGCCGTGCTGCTCGGGATAACCGCTTTGTGCTGTCCGGAGCAGCTTTCAGGAGCAGGCGGCCTGTAATGCGCTACAGGCGCACAAAGTTATTTTTTTTCAGCCATGCGTTTTTCAAGCTCTTCAGCCGCACGGATAACTTCTTCAGTAAAGGATTCGCGTGCAGCAGCCAGACGTTTTGCCAGCTCGGGGTCAGACAGCGCAATAATCTGCGCAGCAAACCAGCCGGCGTTTTTGGCACCGGCCTTGTCCAGAGCCACGGTACCCACGGGGTATCCGGGAGGCATCTGAACAGTAGCCAGCAGCGCGTCCATGCCGCCCAGCTTGGAAGCGGTCACCGGAACGCCGATGACAGGGCGAAGCGTACGTGCAGCTACTGCACCGGCCAGATGCGCAGCCATACCAGCCGCACAGATGAATACCTGACAGCCGTCTTTTTCCAGCGTATCCACCAGTTTTTCCGTGCGTGCAGGGGTGCGGTGCGCGGAACTGACGGTGAACATGTAGCTGATGCCCAGCTTGTCCAGCACCTCGGTGCAGGGGCGCAGGGTTTCCTCGTCAGAAATGCTTCCCATGAAAATGCCGACTTGAGGCATTGCCAACTCCATACAGTTTGATGGTGGATAGTAGAGCTGGCCGCAAAAGCGGCCCGCAGTTCCAAAGGCGGGGCCGTGCCCCGAAATGTATCAGTTCTTCGCTCGCGACAGGCCTTTGTTGCCGATGTCGCGGCGGAAGTAGCTTTTTTCCATACGCACGCGGGCAACAGCGGCGTAGGCTTTTTTCTGTGCAGCATCCAGAGTGTCGCCCAGTGCGGTTACACACAGTACGCGACCACCGCGGGAAACGGTTTTGCCGTCATCGGTGATGCGGGTTCCGGCCTGAAATACCTTAGCACCGTCAGCTTCCGCTTCTTCGATACCGCAAATCTCCATGCCGGAATCGTAGCTGCCGGGGTATCCGGCGGCGGAGATGACCACACCCAGAGCCGTCTGCGGAAGGTAGCTGGCGGGTACGGTATCCAGTTTGCCTGTGGCGGCAGCCATCATGATGGCTGCAAGGTCGCCGTCAAGGCGCATAAGCAGCGGCTGACATTCAGGGTCGCCGAAGCGCACATTGTATTCAAGCACATAGGGGCCGTCTGCCGTCATCATAAGACCGGCATACAGCACGCCACAGAAAGGCTTGTCCTTTGCGGTAAGGGTGCGCACGATGGGCCGGATGACCAGTTCGGTCATTTCGTTCCAGCGTTCTTCGGGCAAAACGGGAGCAGGGCTGTATGCGCCCATGCCGCCGGTATTGGGGCCGGTGTCGCCTTCGCCTACGGCTTTGTGGTCCTGCGCTGATGGCAGGGGAATGATTGTTTCGCCGTCAACCAGCGCAAGGAACGAAGCTTCTTCGCCCACCAGAGCGGCTTCGATGACCACATGGGCACCGGCGTTGCCGTATGCTTTTTTCACCATGATGTCTTCGAGCGCTTCAATGGCTTCATCGGTTGTTTTTGCCACCACAACGCCTTTACCTGCGGCAAGACCGTCTGCCTTGACCACAATGGGGGCGCCTTGCTTCAGCACATATTCGCGGGCTTCGTAAAAGTCTTCAAATACGCCGAAGTCTGCGGTGGGGACACCGGCTTCACGCATGATGCGCTTGGCAAAGGCTTTGCTGCCTTCCATTTGGGCGGAAAACGCGTTGGGGCCAAAGCAGGGAATGCCTGCGGCGGCAAGGGAATCTTTTATTCCGAGAACAAGGGGCAGCTCTGGCCCGGGTACGACAAGGTCAATCTTGTTTTCTCGGGCGAAGGCCACAATAGCGGGCAGGTCGTCCTCGGCGATGGGCACGTTGGTGCCTTCGAGCGCAGTACCGCCGTTACCTGGGGCGATGAACAGCTCGTCGACGAGCGGACTTTGGCGCAGCTTCCATGCAAGAGCATGTTCGCGTCCGCCGGAGCCGACAATCAGGATCTTCACGGGTGGGCCTCCGGATGTCTGTGGCAGGGGCGGTATAATGGCCGGGGTTTTCCCCCGCCGTGTTTCGTGTTAGCACGTTCAGGCCCCCATCGGGGCCTTTATCGTGGGCACTAGGTACAGTTTTTTCGGCCCACGGGCAAGCAGGATATACAGTCCTTTTTTCGACCGCTCAAGGGAGTTGCGTTATGTCCCGTTATCGTTTTTTGCCGGATCACTCCGAAGATGCTCTCGCCGCAGAACAACTTGCGGGATTCCAGTGGACTGTGAGCCATGCCTTGCAGAACAGTCCTTTTTACAAACGCCGTCTTGGTGAGGCCGGTATACAGGCCGCAGACATCAGATCGTTGGACGATTTGCAACGTCTGCCCTTTACCACCGTGGCGGACCTGCGTGACGAATATCCTTTGCCGCTTTTGAGTGTACCAGAAAAAGATGTAGTGCGCATTCATGCATCGTCCGGCACCACAGGCAAGCGTAAAATTCTGGCCTATACCGCCAAGGATGTGGAAAATTTCAAGCTGATGATGGCCCGCTGCTATGAGCTGGCAGGGCTTACTGTGGAAGACAGGGTGCAGATTGCCGTAGGGTACGGGCTGTGGACTGCCGGAGCCGGTTTTCAGCTGGGGTGCGAACATTTTGGCGCCATGGCAGTGCCTGTAGGGCCGGGTAACCTTGAAATGCAACTGCAGCTGCTGACAGATGTCGGCGTGACCTGCCTGTGTTCCACGGCTTCCATGGCGCTGCTGATGAGCGAAGAAGTGGAGCGCAACGGCCTGCTGGACAAGGTGCGGCTGAAAAAAGTGATTTTCGGGGCTGAAGCACATAGCCCCAAGATGCGTAAATCGTTTGAAGAGCGTCTCGGCCTTGAAGACAGCTTTGACATTGCGGGCATGACGGAAATGTACGGCCCCGGTACCGGCCTTGAATGCTGCGCGCATGACGGTGTCCATTACTGGGCTGATCTTTTCATCATTGAAGTGCTTGACCCGCAGACGCTTACCCCTGTTGCTCCGGGTGAAGTGGGTGAGATGGTTGTCACTTCGCTTCGCAAGGAAGCATCGCCTCTTATCCGCTATCGTACCCGCGACCTTACACGCATGATTCCCGGCCAGTGTAGCTGCGGGGTTAGAGCGCCTCGCCATGACCATATTCTGGGCCGTTCAGATGATATGATAATTTTCAGAGGCGTAAATATTTACCCCGGCCAGATAGCGGATGTGCTGCAGCATTATCCGGAACTGGGAGCAGAATATCAACTGACTCTGACCCGTAAGGACGGACGCGATGCGATGCATCTGCGGGTGGAACGTGCGCAGGATGCTCCTGAAATCGGGTATGATGGCGAAGCGGCCTTGCTGCGTAACGTGTTGGGCGAACTGCATAAAAAACTGATGGCCCGTTGCGGGGTGGAGCTGGCGGCCTACGGTGAGTTGCCACGATCTTTTGCCAAGTCTAAACGAGTTGTGGACTTACGCGACCAGGAGTAATACACACAAACATAAGCAGAGCTGCTGTTCTTCGGCAGCTCGCGTTATATCAGGGCCGGAACGCGCGGATGGGGACAGACTTTGTGCGTGTACTGCCGGTCTTTTTTTCGCAAAGAGTATCCGGCCTCGGCATCCTATAGAAAATACGGGCCTGCCCTACTATTGTAGTCTTTGTGATTTTGTGAAATGTACAGGCCGCTTACGGTCTTTGCGGGGGCTGGCTGCACGTCATGGGGCGTGTGCCGGTAGCATTGTGAACAGACGCGCGTGAGGCGTACAGGCTGCACCTGCCGGCTGTACGGAAGGTTTGCGTCACCTTGGGTGCGGAGGGAGAGCCTTTGTACAAAAAGATCAAGTCTGAAGATTTGCGCGTAGGTATGTACGTAGTGGATGTGGGGCTTTCGTGGCTGGAAAACCCCTATCTTTTCATGTCCGAAGGCGTATTGGAAGATGAGGCATCAATTGAGGCTGTGCTGGCTGACGGTTTTGAAGAGGCCATTATTGATGTGCGACGCAGCCGGAAAGGCTCTGTCCCGGATGACCTTGTTCCCCTTGAGGACATGTCGACGGCGGAACAGGTTTCGCAGGCCATCAGTAATACGGAAGAAGTCTCTTACAAATCCTCTGCACCACCGCCTTCTGTGACTGTTTCTGCCGAGATGAGCAAGGCACAGGCCATTTATTCGGAAAGCCTGAGCTTTGTACGCGGATTCATGGACAGCGCCCGCGAAGGCAAGCCGGTAGATATGGAATCCGCAGAGCCGCTGGTGGAAGACATTATCCAGTCTGTCAGCCGTAACGCAGGTGCGCTTATCGGCTTTGCAAAGTTGCGTGCTTATGACCATTACACGTATACTCACTGCCTGAACGTTTCCTTGCTTGCTGTTGCTTTTGCAAAATATTTAGGTCTTGAAACCGTAGCCCTGCGCCAGATTGGTCTTGCAGGGCTTTTTCATGATCTCGGCAAGGCAATGATTCCGGATTTTATTCTTAATTGCCCCGGCAGGCTGACACCTGAAGAATTTACCGTAATGAAGCGGCACCCCGTGCTGGGTAAAGATGTTTTGCCGCAGAACGGCAAACTGCCGGAAATGGTGCTGCAGGGGATGATGGAGCACCATGAAAAGTATAACGGTGCCGGATACCCCAAGGGGCTGAAAGGGGACGAAATCAGTCAGGCAGGTCGGATTCTTTCCGTTGTGGACGTGTATGATGCCTTGACCAGCAAGCGGCCATACAAGAACGCCATGATGCCCAACAAGGCTCTTTCCATCCTGTACAGTATGGCCGGAGAAGATTTTTATCCCGGTTACGTGGAACACTTCATCAAGTGTCTGGGAATTTATCCCGTAGGACAGGTTGTCCAGCTCAATACCGGACAGGTAGGTGTTGTGGCGGCTACCGATCCTGCGCAGCCGTTGCGGCCTGTCGTGATCATTGTGCGTGATCCGCTGGGCAGACCTGCGTCGCCGCGTCTGGTTGATCTTGCTCAGGTTGGCTCGGTCACTATTACAGCCACAGTGCTTCCCGTGCAGGCAGGTATTGATCCTGTCAGAGTGCTGGAGGACGGGCCTTCCACATAAATTTGTCAAAGTTTTTTGTCATGAATAAAAACGGCCGCTGCGACATAGTCACAGCGGCCGTTATTTTGTTCAGAATTGTACGGACCGTCTGGCCGGATTTTTTGCATATGAATGGTGCCGGACGTGTTGCTTCCGCTTCCTTCGTGCCGGATGCCGTGCGCTGATAGTGCGGAATTATTCAGCTGTATCTTGCTGTTATGGCCCACCTTGCGGGATAAAATACCATTACAGCCAGCCACAAGGCTTGCTACGGGACAAGCGGTGCCAGATCAAGACCGGCGTTTACGGGGAGTCCCAGCATCAGGTTGGCGTTTGCCAGAGCCTGACCTGATGCACCACGGCACAGGTTGTCTATGCACGAAACAATGATCAGGCGATGTGTACGCTTGTCCAGCACCAGGCCGATATCGCAGTACATGGTGCCCCGCACATGACGCAGTTCGGGCAGCTTGCCTTTGGGCATTATGCGGACCCACGGCTTGTCGGCATACGTACCTTCATAAATTGCCTGCACGTCATCTATGGTCATGTCGTGCTGCAAGGTGGTGTAAATAGTCGCCAGAATCCCTCTGTTGATGGGCAGCAGATGCGGGTTGAACGAAACAGTCAGAGGAGTTGCGGCAATTGCCGAAAGTTCCTGCTCGATCTCCGGCGTGTGGCGATGCGTGCCTATGCCATATGCGCGGAATGTATCCTGTACTTCGCAGAACAACGTGGGTACTGCGGCTTTACGCCCTGCACCCGTTGCTCCGGATTTGGCGTCGATAACAATGCCGTTGGGCACAAGGATTTTTTCTGCCAGCGCGGGGTAGAGGCCCAGAATGACAGATGTGGGATAGCATCCGGGATTGGCAATGAGCGTGGCTTTTTTGATTTCGTCTGCATACAGTTCCGGCAGGCCGTATACAGCCTGAGGCAACAGCTCAGTACGGGTGTGATCGGTATTATACCACTGTTCGTATACATCGCTGTCGCGCAGGCGGAAATCTGCGGAAAGATCTACTACTTTCAGGCCTTTTTCGTGCAATGTTGCAGCCATTTCCATGGCGGCACCGTGCGGAACTGCAAGAAAAGCAATGTCGCACGCGGCAGCAAGGTCGTCTGCATCAGGCTCTGTAATAACAAGTGATCCGTAGCGGGTGCCGCGTGTGAAGGGATAAATATCTTCGAGGCATTTACCGGCCTCGGCACGGGATGTGACACGGACCAGATTGATGGTGCCGTGCCCGTGGAGCAGACGGACAAGTTCCATGCCGGTGTATCCGGTTACTCCCACAAGACCTGCGCGGATGGTTTGTGCGTCAGAGGCGCTACTGGTCATTCTATTCCTCCGGATGTTGCGGCAAGGCAATGCCCTGTGCTGTGTGCAATGTGTCGATTCCGTTTTACGTGGTGCCGCCATACAGGGGCGGGCAGGGGCAGACAGTACAGACAGGGGAGTCAAACGGCCTCTTCCTGCGTGCTATTTCAGCGTACTCTGTATCTGGCTGCACCTGTCAGGTCAGTTCTGTTCAGCAGTAATATTCCGGTACAGATCTGTAGACCGGGTGCCGGCTGAAACTTTTTTGCTGACAGGCGCGCGAAAAATGTCTTCCCGGAAACAAAAAAAGTCAACACTGACGGCAGGAAAAAGCCGGACAACAGGCGCACAAAGCGGTAACACTGAAGGTGCTGACAGCAGGTGGCGCATTGCGTCCGGTTTCTGCTGACTCAGGCTGGCAGCGGCTCGCCGGATGTACTGCGACGAATCGCGGTTATTCCTGTCCTGCCCTGTCCGTACCGAACAGGGGCCTTACGCCGCGTGTGTGCCGAGCCGCCGTCGCGACTGTGTTGCTGCTTTTGTAAATGCTCGTCAGGGTAGCTTGTTCTTTGCTACTTTCTTGACTTTACTACGTATTTCATACGCAGTTCATACAGCAGCCCTTCCAGCAGGCGTGCTTCGTCTGCATCAAGGCAGTTCTGCGTTTTTTCCTGCAGCATCTGCAGAACGTCTATAGTATGACGTGCCATGAGCAGGTTTTCGCCAGTGTTACCCGTTTCAGGGTCGGGTACTTCACCCAGCTGGACAAGTGCGGAGGAAGCAAGCGAAAGGATAAAGGTAGAAAAAGTAACCGAGGGCATCTGCCCTTCTTTTTTTTTACCGGCGCAGCCGCAGCCGGTTTTTTCCTGTGCTTCAGTCATGCAAAGGCTCCTGATACCATACGTGCTGTATTTTGGGTTCAGAACTGCCGCCGTGTATCCGGCGGCAGCCTGCTGATGTACGAAACCGTTTTTTACACCTGCTCTTAGGCGAACGGATTATCTGTTGCGTAGGAAGATAATGCTTCGTGGTACGCATGCAAGGCCTGTTCAAGATAATCCCTGCATCCTATGTAGCCGCCGCATGCGCGGAAGCTTTCTGCAATGGCATGCAGACCGGCGGCGATATCCGCCCAGTCCAGCCATCCCATATGGCCGATGCGGATGATGCGGCCCTTCAGGTGGTCCTGACCACCGGCAAGAACTACGCCGAAGTGTTCTGCAGCGTGGGCGATAACCTTGGATGCATCAATGCCCTCGGGCATGAGTACACTGGTCAGTCCCCATGCATAGCCTTCTTCCACCAGCGGAGAAAGACCCATTGCTTTCACTCCGGTACGGGTCATCTGAGTCAGCGCCCACTGCTTGCGGAAGATATTTTCAAGCCCTGCCTCGGCATACAGGCGCATACTTTCGTGCAGTCCCACAACCAGGCTGACAGGAGTGGTGAACAGCGTCTGGTTGTTCTCCACGTTTTTACGTTCGCCCTGCAGGTTAAAGTAAAAGCATGAAGGCGTAACCGTGGCTGCTTTTGCCCATGCCCGCTCCGAAAGAGCGATAAGAGCAAGCCCCGGAGGCAGCATCAGCCCTTTTTGCGAGCCGGTCAGCAGACAGTCTACTCCCCATTCGTCCATGGGACAGGGAGAAAGGCCAACGGAAGAAATGCCGTCTACCACAAGTAACGCATCTGTTTTGCTTGTGATGGCTGCAATTTCGCGCACGGGGTGCATGGCTCCCGTGGAAGTTTCTGAACACTGTACAAGAATGCCTGCTGCATCGGAGTGGGCTGACAGAACGTCTGCCACTGCCTGCGGCGAGACGGCCTGCCCCCACGGCACTTCGATAACGACAGGGTTCAGACCCTGTGAGCGTGCGATGCTGGTCCAGCGTTCGCCGAACTTGCCCCCTTCAACCACCAGCACTTTTTCACCGGCGGAGAACAGGTTGGTCACGGCGGCAGTCATGGCGCCTGAACCGGAACAGGATAGGGGTAGCACCGGCTGCGCAGTGCCGAAAAGGGGCTTCAGGCGTTGCTGCGTTTCAGCCATGATGGCTTTGAATGCAGGTTTGCGGTGGTGGATCATATCCTGAGCCATAACCAGCCGTACCGAATCAGGAATGGGCGTAGGCCCGGGGGTAAGCATTCTGGGCTTGTTCAGCATGAGATTCTCCGGTTCGCGAGTGAACAGAATCAGCTTGTACGGTTAACCCGTACGGTGAATGTCTTAAGGTAATTGGTTTCGGGCATGGCAGGATGCACGGGGTGATCGGGCCCCTGATGTCCGTGAATCAGTGTCTGGATGCGGGTGTCGGTTTTGCCTGCCGCGTGGTTGAGTACACGGCGCAGGTCGTCTGCGGAAAGGTGCTGCGAGCATGAACAGCTCATCACAATACCGCCGTCTTCCACCAGTTCCATGGCCAGTTCATTGACCTTGTGGTACGCCTTCAGCCCCTGCTTCTGGTGCTTGCGGCGTTTGATGAATGCGGGCGGGTCCACGCAGATGACATCGTACCGGCGGCCCTGATCGCGTAGTTTTGTCAGCGTTTCCAGCGCATCGCCTTCTACGGTTTTGATGCTGCCTGATACGTTGTTCAGTCTGGCATTGGCTTCTGCTGTTTCCAGCGCCAGTGGCGAGGCATCTAAAAATGTTGTCTGTTCCGCACCGGCTGCCGCGGCGGTAACGCCGAAGCCGCCTGCATAGCAGAATGCATCAAGCACCCGTTTACCTTTGGCAAACGAGGCAAAATCCCTGCGGTTGATGCGCTGGTCATAGAACCAGCCGGTTTTCTGCCCCTCAGTAAGCGGTGCCAGAAAGCGTACGCCGTTTTCTTCAATCTCCAGCTTTGCTGGCACATCGCCGTACGCGGTTTCTACATAGCTGTGCAGCCCTTCAAGACGGCGGTTGGCGCTGTCGTTGCGGTACAGAATACCGCGGGGGTTTATCAGGTCTTTCAGCACGGCGGTTATGTCGCGCTTTACAGCCTCTGTGCCTGCTGTTGTCAGCTGGGCGACCAGTACATCGCCGTAACGGTCAACTATCAGGCCGGGCAGCCAGTCTGCCTCGGCAAAGACCATGCGGTAGTAAGGCTTGTCAAAAATCATTTCGCGCATGGCAAGCGCTTCAGAAATCCGGCGGTGCAGCAGTTCGGCATTAAAAGGCACATCGGGTTCCAGCGAAATGACGCGGGCGGCGATAAGCGATGAAGGATGTACATAAGCCGATGCCACGGGGGAACCGCCGGAGTTGCATACCGTAACGGTTTCGCCGGGGGTGAAGTCGTGCAGGGAGCTTTTATCGGTGTCCACCTCGTTATTGAAAATCCACTGGTGGCCGATGCGCAGGCGGCGCTCCTCGCCCTTCTTCAGATACAAACGTTTCATTACAACTATTGTCCTTCGCGCCGGACATGGCGCGGGGTGTTTATGTTTTGCGGTACTAACCGCGGTTAAAAAAGTGCTGTCAAAGATGCTCACTGCCTTCGGCGCAGAATACTACCTGCTTGTCAGGTTCTGCTGTGCAGAGGAGATACTGTCAGGCAATTCATCTTTTTTCAGCGTACCTGCTGACTGTTGTCGGGTGGTTGCTTTTAGTGGGCTTCGCCCCAGTTGTCTGCGATGCCGTAATCTACAGCCAGCGGTACATCCAGCGCAATCTCACCGGGCCGGACGGAACTCATGATTTTAACAAGGCGTCTGGCTGCTTCGTCGGCTGTATTAGCCGGAGCCTCAATAAGTAATTCGTCATGCACCTGCAGGATAAGGCGTGCACCCAGTTCTGCCAGTGATCCATCTGCCGCAGCCTGAATCATGGCAATTTTGATAATATCTGCCGCACTTCCCTGAACAACGGTGTTAATGGCCTGCCTGCGGGCCTGTGAACGTAGCTGGTTGTTGTCCGAATGGATTTCGGGCAGCAGCCTGCGTCTGCCTGCAAGAGTTACCACATAACCGTGCTCGCGCGCATTTTGCTCTACGTTGTCGTAGAACTCCTTCAGGTGTGAAAGCTTGCTGAAGTAACGCTCGATGAACTCCTTAGCTTCGTTCAGGGTAAGCTTGAGCTCCTGTGCCAGTTTTTGCGGGCCCATGCCGTAAATCAGACCGAAGTTGATGGTTTTGGCATTGCGGCGCTGGTCGGGCGTGATTTTGTCTGCGTCTATGTCGTACAGCAGGCCCGCTGTGCGGCTGTGGATGTCTTCATTTTTAATAAACGAATCCAGCAGAGTGGGGTCGCCTGAAACATGCGCCAGTACACGCAGTTCAATCTGCGAATAGTCGGCGGCAACCAGCTTGAATCCTTCCGCTGCAGTAAAGCAGCGCCGCATGCGCTGCCCCAGAGGGCCGCGTACAGGGATGTTCTGAAGGTTGGGCTGACTGGATGAAAGCCTGCCCGTGGCGGTTGCCAGCTGGTTGAACGTGGTATGGATACGGTCATCTTTACCAGCCAGCTTCGGCAAAGGCTCAAGGTAGGTAGAGCGCAGCTTTTCCAGCTTGCGATATTCCAGAATGGTATCAATGATCGGATGCTTGCCGGCCAGCTTTTCCAGTACCGCCTGACTGGTGGAAGCCTGCCCGCCTTTGGTTTTGCTGCCCGCCTTAAGGCCCAGAGTATCGAACAGAAGCTGTCCGAGCTGCTGAGACGAGCGGATATTGAAAGGCCCGCCGGCGGCTGCGTACACTTCTCTGGTCAGGCGATCCAGTTCCTTCTGGACTTCTGTCAGAAAGCCGCCGAACTCCTTTCTGTTGATGCGGATGCCTTGCAGCTCCATATCTGCCAGCACGGGGATAAGCGGCAGCTCCAGATTATCCATAAGCGGAGCCAGCCCTACACCCTCGATTCTCGCTGTCATGTCCGTTGCCAGTTCCTGCGCCAGCAGCGCAGGCGACTCCGGCGAGATGCCGAACTCTTCAGCTCTGCGGGCAAGGCTGCTCCATGAATAATCACGTTCTTCAGGATTCAGCAGATATGCGGCAAGCCCCAGATCAAACCAGCGGTTTACCTTGATGGCCCGCCATGCTGCGTTACTGCGGTAAAGGGCCTTTACGTCCGGTGCAATCAGCCGCTTGATACTGCTGTGTGCTGCAAGGTGCTTTGCCAGCTTTTCTGCGGAGCCTGTGTAGCGGAACTCCTTACCGTCAATAGCCAGTGAAAATTCCGGTGAATCTGAATCAGTAAGCGGGGTCAGAGGTATAAGAGCAACATCACCTTTTGCAGCGGGAAGTTGCGCAGGAGCCGTAACCGCCGTGTTTGGCTGCGGCGTTGTTGCAGGAGCCATGTCAAAGAGCGACCCTTGCTGTTGCGAAGCAGTCAGACTGCCGGATGGTGATGCCGCATTTTTAGCGGGCGGGGGCACGGTGACGCTTTGTGCAAGCTCGCGCAGCAGGGTGCGCAGTTCAAACTCGCGCAAAAATGCTGCTGCCTTGTCGCCGTCCAGCGGCTTTACGCGCAGGTCTTCAAGCGAAATATCCGTGCAGCGACGGGTATCCAGCGTGGTCAGGCGGCGGTACAGGTAAATATTGTCCCACTGTTCTGCAAATTTTTTCTGCACACCGGGCTTCAGTGCGTCTACGTTTTGCTGAATATCTTCCAACGTCGGGAAGTCTGCAAAAATTTGTGCCGCTGTTTTGGGACCTACACCGGGAACACCCGGAATGTTGTCGCTGGAGTCGCCGATGACAGCCTGAAAATCAGGCCACTGCGCAGGGGTAAGCCCTGTTTCTTCAGTGAATTCTGCCATGTTGAGCAACTTTTCCTGCTTTGCACCGGGGTCCCACAGGTACACGTTATCATCAAGGCACTGCTTTAAATCTTTGTCCGCGCCTACAATGATGACGGGGCGCTCGTTTTTAAAGCGGGCAGCTATCGAAGCAATGCAGTCATCAGCTTCGCAGCCTTTGGAAACTTCCAGCGGAATGCCGAGCGACTGAATGCCTCGGCGGATGGGTTCCAGCTGCTGCACAAGCGGCTCCGGCGTGGCGGAACGGTTGGCCTTGTACTGGTCGTAAATTTCGTGGCGGAAAGTGGGGCCCTTGCCATCCATGAAAAAGCCTACGTACGTGGGGTTCTCTTCGCGCAGCAGCTTAAGGACGATGCGCAGAACAATAAACAGGGCGTTGGTGGGCAGGCCGTCCGAACGTTGCATGTTCTGAAAGGCGTAAAATCCGCGAAAAATAAATGCGGAACCGTCAATAAGATAAATAGGTTCCTTATCAAGGCCTAAGCGTTCCTTGAGAGACATGGGCAACACTCTGTCTATAGTTTGCGCCGCATCAGGCGGCGTTTCGGGCATAACGGGCAACGGGCATAAAACACCGCCCACTGCAAGGTAGGCATGGTAACGGGTTACACCCTGTTCTGTAAACTGTGCAGGCAGTCTGGCACGACATGTCAGGTATTTTTTACTTTATGAGTAATGGTAAGCGAGGATGCACACCGACATGCAGCATGCAAACGATGGCGGCATGTGCACGTATACTTGCCGGAACTACAATACAGCGAGGGCCAGATATGGCTCGGGTCTTGATATTAGCGTATGAAGTTTTGGTGTGGCTTATTTGTCAATAATACATGCGGTTACAGTCTGTTGCTCTGGGGGTGCGGGGGGGGATCGCGTAAGGGCCGTACAGGTGTTTCGGAGCAGGCGCACGACATGCGGCAATGTGTCGGCAGATTGTTTTTTTAACTGACTTGTTTGTATGAAGAGGGTCTGACGGAAATTTTATCCAGATGTAAAAGCCGCTGTCTACCCTGCGCGTTAATAAGCGTTTCACGAACATCCGACTACTGGTTGCAGCATGGCAGCCAGTTCGGCGCATGCGAAATGAATGTGCCTACAGGCTGAACAGAAGAAAAGGACAATTTATTCACACTTCTCGTCGTTGAATCGGGGCACGGAGAGTTGCTTCTGGCAAAGGATTTCGCCGTTCTGCTGGATTTCATGTTTCCATGTGTCCGTTTTTACTCTCGGCCGTATGTCTTTTCGCCAGTTGTTAAAAGGGCTGCAACAACCGCCGCCGACATGAACAAGCGAACCTGCCGCGGAGTCGGCTTCTGCAAGGGCGCAACGGTATTGCCGGCCGTTCCAGTATAACGCCGGACAAATTCGGCGGGAACCGAAAAGCGCATTACTGGGGGCGCATTGCGCTTTGGCGCAGCAGTATCCGCATCCTACACATGGTGTAGTCATGGCAGCCTCCTGACAAGAGTCTGAAGGAAATATTTTTGTGTAATATTACCACGGTTGCCATGCAGTGTCAGCAGGATGAGAGAGTGTTGTATAGTGAATCAAAAAACAAAACCGCGCCGTGTGGGTGGCGCGGTTTTGATTTTCATTTCTGCAATGCATTCGGGCTTGCATCACAGAAAGAGGAGGCTGGGTTACAGGGGTGGACTAATCCCCGGTGAGAAAAGACCTAGCATTGAGTGGGTGCACAGTCAACAGATGGAAAGCAGAAAAAACAATATGTTCTATGAAAAACTTACATCTGCATTCAGTGCCCCTGCGGGGTACCTCTTGTAAAGGTATAGACCATGCGGGTTAAGAAGGGAGCCCCTTGTTAAAGGGGGTGTTGTGTTGCTCAGAAAAAAAGCTGCGGTGCAATTGCGCCGCAGCTTTTTAACAATGGTTATGGTTTTATTCCGTTTTGGATTGTGATGTGCTTTCAGTTGGTTCAGTAGGTTGTTGGACCGGAATGCCTTCCGGCGTAACCGGCTGCCATGTCGGCGGGAGGCTACGCAGGTGCAAATCAAGTTGCGGGAAGGCTATTTCGATGTCTTCTTTGCGGAAAACTTCATCAATGGCAAACCGGAGTGTGGACTCTGTGGTCAGAACGTTATCTATATCATCCACCCAGACGCGAAGAATGAAATCAAGAGAGCTTGCTCCGAAGTTGCTGAAGATAACCTGCGGCCCGGGGCGACGCAGCACGTTGGGGTGTTCTTTGGCAATGGCAAGCAGGTTTTTCTCAACTTTTCGTGTGTCTGATCCGTAGGCAACACCCACAACCACATCGCGGCGGATGGTGGAGTTATTTTTTGTCCAGTTGGTTACCTGCGTTGTCACAAGGTCCGAGTTCGGTATCAGAATGGTTGCACTGTCGAACGTTTCGACAATAGTAGTTCTGATGGTGACTGATTTTACCGTACACCACAGGTTGCCTACCTGAATAATATCACCCTGCTGGATGGAACGGCCGAACAACAGAATAAGGCCGCTCATGAAGTTGTTGAAGATGGTTTGCATACCAAAGCCCAGACCGACACTAAGACCACCGGCAATTACCGTGAGGCTGGTCAGGCTGACACCCAGAATATGCAATGCAATAAGGCCGTAAAGACCCCACAAGGCATATGATGCTGTAGTTTGCAGCGAGAGAATTGCTCCGCGTTGACCTCGCGGCCAGTGCAGCGACATGCGGCCTAAAGCGCCGCGTGCCAGAGTGGTGCAGGCGCGGGTAATATAAAAAAGCGCCGCAAGCAGAACCAGGCTGGCAAGTTTGAGCGAAAAACCTTCCCAGCTCAGTTCAAGGTTGGCGATGCTGGAGATGACGCCCTGCCCGACAAAGTAATAGAGCCAGATAAGAACTGCGAAGTATGTCAGCAGCCAGACTGCGGGAGAGGCAAAACCGACCAGTACCCCTTTTGCCATAACCACAGCCGTGGAGTCTGTCGGTTCGCTTGCCCCGTGCAGGTGGATAAGCTCGGTAATCGCAATGCATAAACAGTATGCCGCGTAAAGAACAAACCAGACCATAAACAGAAACGCTGAAAAGACGCCGTATCCTGCAACGGCTATAAGCAGCAGAATGGCGCAAAGCCAGAACCATAAACGCTTTGCCACGCTGCCGATAATCCCTCGCCTGCGGTCGCGAGCGGCCATATAAAAGCCATAGCCGATCAGCAGCAGGCTCCATAACGGAACTGCCAGCTGGGCGGGCATTTCTGTGACCACCAGCAGGCTGCTGAACAGAAACATGACCGCAGCCGGAGTATGGAGCTGTCTAGTAAAGCCTGTGTTAAGCATCCTGCGTAACAGGGCAGAGGCTCTGATGGCCGCATATCCAAGAAGGAACATGCCGACTATGCTGGCAAAAATTGTTGCTCCGGAAAAGAGGCGCATGGAGGCAACAAGTATAGCCAGCCCGATGCTGCCGATAAGGCAGGTTGCATGCAGAACCCGCATAGCTTCGGGAGAATGCCCCGGAGCGTTACGGGTAGCAGCGCGCAGCAGCGGAATGCCCCCTAGCGTAAGCAGGGTGACAAAGCCGACAGCGAAAAGCACGCTGGAAAAAGCATTATCTGCCAGCAGCGTTACTTCACGCATGATGGTGGTGCCCAACATGGTGGCCCACAGTTCTATAGAAACAGTTTGACGCCACAGCTCAACGGAAAGCAGCGGGTCTTTGCCGCGGAAAAAGAAATCGCGCCAGCTGATGACAAGATCATTTTCCTGTTCTGCACGCCGTTCGGCAATGGAGGCTTTAAGCTTGTTCAGCCTGGCTTCCAGCTTTGCAGCCAGTGCATCCTGCCGTTCCAGTCTGCTTTTGATTGCTTTCAGCTTGCGCAGGTAGCTATCGATAAGTTGGCGGGTCTGGTCGTTCAGCTCTTTTGATTGCAAAAGCGGAGCAATATCAATAGCACTGATGCGTTCGAGCCGGACTTTTGTCTGCTCACGCATTTCTGCAAGGTTATCACTGGCCTTGCTCAGCGTGTCATTAAGCACGCCGAGTCGCTGGGTGGTGGAACGGACGAACATCGGGGTGCCGCCGGACAGCCCGTGTGCAAGCTGTGCTTCTTCGTAGCTGCGTAGTGCATAGTTATAGGCGGAGTTTGCTGATGAAAGAGCGGAGTTCAGAGATTCCTGAAGCTTTGCATCGGATTGTTCCAGAAGGCTGAGTTCGCGTTGCTTAATTTCTATAAGGTGCTGGATCTCACTATCTTCACTTACAGGGGGCGGATCAGCCTGCGCTGTGGCAGCAGAGAAAAGGCAGATTAAAAAGACCGGTAGGGTCAGAAAACCTAGCTGTTTTTGCAGGTTTTTGATGGTGTTGGTCATAAACTGTATAATGTTCATAACATATTCCGTATGTTCTGTTTTTTGTAGTAACGCCTAGCTGTTTGCGACGCGTGCGTCCACAAGCAATAGCATAGCAGAAAGGGGTTAGTAAGCCCATAGACGATAATTGTAGAATCATGTTTAAAATTGATTGGATGTGATGCGTGGAACGGTATCTGCCATGCATTGCATGGCGGCATGTGACGTCCCCAAGCTCATCGGGAAGCCTTTGCTTGTGTATAAACGGGTAGGACTAAAGCGAGACTTAAGCAGGACTGGCGCGGGCTTCCGGCGAGTCAAAAGGTTTTTTCCGGCGTCGGCAAAGAGTTGAGAATATAGCCCCAAAAACAGACCCTATTTGCATTTAAAATGAGAACGGTAGGTCTAGCCCCGTTGTGTCAATTTGAACACAAGCGGGGCTTATTTTTTGCCGTTTTTGGGTATGGGAAAAAGGAGAATCTTTGCGCGTTTCGGTGCTACGCAATATTCTTTGAATCCCCTTTCCCTGTGCTATCTCCAAAATCGCCAATCTCTTTTGCCTTATTTGCCTCTGAACGGGCGGCTTCAAAAGCCAGCTTGTAAGCTTCTTTTGCCTCAATCAGCGCGGCTTTTTCGGCTTCTTTGGCCTTTGCCAACTCTTCCTCAAGCAGTTTGATCATTACCTTCATGCCTTCAAGGGTAAGTACTCCCTCAACGGCAATAGTAGACGTGCTTTATTGGCGCACATCGGCGGCAATTGGTCGAATGGTAGCGGTGCGGGCTTGTTCTGCCTGAACCTGAACAACCCTGCGAGTGTTGCTAACGCTAACGTCGGTTGCCGCTCCGCAAGCATACACCCGAAGCCGTAGGCTCAAGGGCTCACGGACAGCGTGTTTATTTGGCGCTGGTAATCCTTCCCGCAAGGGAAAACAAGAAACAGCCGGGGCGGTAAGTAGGCAACGAACACGGCCCCGGCTCAAGAGACACCATGCCCAAGACTGCAAGAAATCTCTGGACTCAAGTCGCCAGCTTTGCCACGCTCGCCGAAGCTTTTAACAAGGTGCGGACGGGCAAGCGCTTTGACCCGGATACCATGCGGTTTTATGCGAATCTTGAGGACAATCTTTTTGCTCTGGAAGAACAGCTTTTGCAAAAGGCGTGGCGCCCGTTACCGTTCAGGGAATTTCACATAGTAGACCCGAAGCCGCGGCTTATTCAGGCGCCGGAGTTTTCAGACCGCGTTGTGCATCAAGCGGTTATGTTGAAGGCTGGCCCGGCAATGGAGCGGCGCTTTATAGCCGATTCCTACGCGAGCCGCCTTGGCAAAGGCACCCATAAGGCAAGTAGCCGTCTGCGGGCGTTCCTACGCTCTGCAAGCGGAAAATGGGCGCACCCGTATTTAATCAAGGCGGATATAAAAAGCTACTTCGGCACAATCCCGCACAACGGCCTTATGGAACGGGTAAAGCGGGTTTATTCCGATCCTGATTTGCTCTGGTTCTTTGGCACGCTGATTCGCGGTAGCGGCTATATCGACAGGGGCTTGCCTATCGGCTCGCTTACGTCGCAATGGCTCGCAAACTTGTACCTCGACAGCCTTGATCATTATATAAAGGACGAACTCGGCGTCGCGTACTATGTCCGTTATATGGACGATTTTGTGCTTATCGGCCCGGATAAGGCGTGGTGCAAGGAAAAGCTCGGGCAAATCACCGTGTTCGTTGAAGGGCTCGGCTTGCGGCTCAACCCGAAAACGGGCTTGCGGCCTATCTCGCAAGGCACCGACTTTGTAGGCTACCGGCACTGGACAAGCCACACCCTGCCGCGAAAAAGCACGGTAAAGCGGGCGAAAAAACAGTTTAAGAGCCTACAGCGCCGCTATAACAAAGGAAATATACCGCTGGACTATGTGACAGCCCGCGTGGTGTCCTTCACCGGCTACATGAAGCATTGCGACGGCAGAACCACGCTACAGAGTATTTTAGATAAATTTGTGCTTGTGGGGAACGGTAAACAAGAGGAACCGACAGAATAATTTGCACAGGCCGCGCCCCTTCCGGCGCGGTAATGCGCCCTGTGTCACTGTGAGGGCTCGACAGTGGCAGGGGCGCGAGCGGCGCCCCTACCGGCAAGGCGCTGACACGCCTTACCACGGCCCCACACAAAGAACTGTGCTTTGTGTAGAGTTTCCGCTTTGTTTTGCCTTATAAGACAACAAAACAGGTATCACGCGGCAACGGTGGGCGCAATTATCAGGGTGATTAAATGCAACCGCACAAAGTATTTGAGGACGACAGAACAACACTTTATCAGGGCGACGCTTGGCAGATTTTACAGACGCTTGCAGATGAAAGCATAGACGGTATAATTACCGACCCGCCGTATTCGACCGGCGCTTTGACACTTTCGGGCAAGCAGGCCGACCCGGGGAAGAAATATCAGAACTCAAGCACCAAGAAGACGTTTCCCGAAATGCTCGGCGACGGGAAAGACCAAAGAAGTTTTTTAATGTGGGCTACTATGTGGCTCACCGAGTGTTGGAGACTCGCAAAGCCCGGCGCCCCGGTGCTTGTTTTCACGGACTGGCGGCAACTGCCCATAGTCACAGACGCTTTACAGGCTGCGGGCTTTAACTGGCGGGGAATCGTCGTCTGGAACAAGAAATGCGGTAGGCCCATGCGCGGCGAGTTTAAGCGCGACAGCGAGTTTATTGTTTACGGATGCAAGGGCAAATACTCGCCGCTTACCAGCCGATGTTTGCCGGGCGTTTTCGGCTACACGGTGAACCACAACAAAAAAGCGCATATTTCAAGTAAACCACTGTTGTTGTTGAAAGATTTGATTGAGATTATGCCGGAAGGTGGAACGATACTCGATCCGTTCGTAGGCGGCGGAACAACGGCCCAAGCCGCGCGGGAAACAGGCCGAAAGTGCATAGCGATTGAGCGCTCCAAAGAGTATGCACAAGTCGCGGCAAACGTGCTGAAAACAGCGTAAAAACGTGTCAAAATCAGCACAGAAGGCAAAAATAAAAGCCCGGGAGTTTTTCCGCGGGCTTTTCTCTGTGAAGAAGGGCAAAAAAAGTCAAGTTTCGTTCTCATTTATCGTGAAAGGGATTCTCATTTTGCGCGACCGCTCACACTGGGCAGTCGAAAAAATTTTGTTGACAAAAATCAGAGTTTGAGAGAATTTCCTTTCTCCGCTTTGGGGCTGTAGCTCAGTTGGGAGAGCGCTTGAATGGCATTCAAGAGGTCGTGGGTTCGATTCCCTCCAGCTCCACCAGATATTTCTAAAGAATTAGGCCTGGTTATCGTTCAAGATAACCGGGCCTTTTCTTTTGCGGTGACCCTGCCGGTGAACCGGGTGTGAACATTTCGGTGGTATGCGGGCGCAAGGCTACTTTTTGAACCCCAAGAAACGCAATATGGTGCTGAGCAACCCTTTGGAGTTGCTAAACTTATTTTGAGGCTGTGAGTTGACCTTGATATCGTCCTGGATGGGCTTTGTAGCATTGGCATTGTCGTAATGTATCGTTTTGCGGGCCTTATCTCGCTTTCTCCCACCTTCAATAGATTTTCTGGACATGTTGCCAGCCCAAACAACCATGTTTTTTTGTATAAGGTAGTGTGACCGACACGGGTAACTCCAGTTTCCGATGGAGGGAGTGAGTGTGATAGTTTCGCCATCAAAAATCAGAGTCCAATCTGTCGGTGTAAATGGCGTAACGACTTCATTCCCACAGCCACATGCGCATTTGTGAGACGCAGTTGCATATTCTATGGAAACGTAAAGTGAATCGCCCCTAGTTTCGTAGACACTCCTGAGTTATGAAAATGAGACCTCAGGAGAAATCGATGTACGACAAACGCTACACTGACGAATTCAAAATTGAAGCGGTAAAACAAATCACCGAGCACGGCTATCCCGCCCAAGAAGTTGCCCAGCGGCTAGGAGTCAGCACCCACAGCTTGTATGCGTGGAAAAAGAAATATGGGCATGGCGAAGTTCATGCTGCCCAGTTTGATAACCAACAGACGGAAATCAAACGCCTTAAGGCAGAATTAAAACGGGTAACAGAAGAGCGAGATATCCTAAAAAAGGCCACCGCATACTTCGCGAAAGAGTCCCTGTGAAGTATGCCTTTATCCAGGCGCATCAAAAGGAATTTGCGGTACGCAACTTATGCCGCATGCTGCATGTACAT